>NZ_AUTH01000085.1:72166-104021 GCF_000497975.1 Pseudoalteromonas sp. TB41
ATGGCAGGTAAACCCAGCATTAAAGTGCCCAATAATGCTGTCCAAGGCCAACACCAATAAACAATAACAATAGCCACCAAATAGGTGGCTTTTTAATACGTAACCATGCAAACGCAGCAATCACTAATGCAATTTGCCAAATATTGCTTACGGCAGAAGTCCAAATGGGCGAATATAATGCAGCTGCCAAAAAGCCAACTACAGCAGCATTAAGCGCTGCAATTGAGCTGGCAAAGCGAGGATTACTGGCCAAGTTTATCCAGCTTTTTTGAAACGCCAGCATCAGTAAAAAACCGGGTGAAAATATCAATAATGTTGCGATTAGCGCACCCACTAATGGTTGTGCAGAGTTCAATTGTGCCCCCAAGTAGGTGGCTATAGTAAACATTGGGCCAGGAACGGCTTGGGCACTGGCGTACGCTGTTAAGAATTGATCATTACTCAGCGTTGGAACTCCCGCTTGCAAAACAGGTAATACAACGTGCCCACCACCAAATACCATGGCACCTGCTTGGTAAAAAGGCGCGAATAACGCAGCGTTTTCGCCAAGTGGGATAAAGCTGATGGCAAGTAGTAGTGCAAATAAGCCAAGAGCAATCCAATTGATGTTGGTTTTTTCTCTGCTAACATTTTCTGTAGATTTAGCTAAGTTAAGTAAAGGCCATAAAGCACCGATAATGGCAGCGGTTACTAAAATGGCGATTTGAGTGCCCAACATAGGAAATAAAATCAGTGCTAAAGTACTCATTATTGCCAGAAGTTTAAGTACCGCACTGGTGCAAAAGCTCTTCGCCATACTAAGGGTCGCATCAGCAACAATAACCACGGCAAATAGTTTCAAACCTGCAATAATAGCAAAATAAACAGCATCAAACTGATGTGCACTTATTGCAATTAGCACCATGATCAAAAACGAAGGCAGGGTAAAGCCTATAAACGCAGCGATACCACCGAGTACACCCGCACGTTCTACGCCAATAGCAAAGCTAACCTGACTTGAACCAGGGCCTGGCAGAGCTTGACTTAAGCTAATTAGCTGCGCGTAACGCGCTGTACTTAACCAGCGAAGCGAATCAACAAAGTGGTGCTTAAAGTAACCTAAATGCGCGGCAGGGCCGCCAAAGCTCATGCAGCCAAGCAAAAAAAACTGCCTAAAAATCGCAATTAACATAGTGTCCATCGCCTTTTGATAAATCATAAAATTGTCACAAACAAGTATGACATTATTATGAAACGCTATCACTACTTCCTTATTTGATAGGCAATATCAACGCTTATACGTTATTCTTCATTGTTGGTTCATACATATATTTGCATAATCGCAATAATAAATTCTAAATGAATAGGAAATTACCATGATGTTAACTAAATCACTTTTAAGTGTCACTGTCGTTGCTGTATTACTTTCTGGCTGTGAAATGAATAACACAGGTAAAGGTGCCGCTATTGGTGCAGCCGCGGGTGGTATTTTAGGTAAAGCTACAGGTAATCATAAAGATAAGCGTATTTTTATTGGTGCAGCTATTGGTGCGCTAGCGGGTGCTGCTGTAGGTGATTACATGGATAAACAAGAAGCTGCTTTTCGTGATGAGTTAGCGGGTTCGGGAGTTGAAGTGGTTCGTGAAGGCGATAACTTACGCTTAGTGATGCCCTCTAATATTACGTTTGCGACTGATCAATCTTATATTTCATCGGGCTTTCATGACACTCTAAATGCGATAGCAAGTGTAATGAATAAATACGAAAAAACCTACTTAAGTGTTGAAGGTCACACCGACAGCACGGGCAAAGACAGTTACAACATGACTCTTTCAGAGCAGCGTGCACAAAGTGTAAAAAACTACTTAGTGAACCAGCAAATTATGGCGGCACGAGTAAGCACGAGTGGCTATGGTGAATCACGCCCAATTGCCACTAACGATACCGCGAATGGTCGCGCGCAAAACCGCCGCGTCGAAATTCAAATAGTGCCTAATACACAAGGTTAATAGCTAAAACCGCGCAAATGCGTGATTTTGTATATTTTAATGGCACTTTTGCCTGCGTTAGCTGTCACAAATAGTTCTTCGATAAGGACATATTTATGGCAGCGTGGCGCACGGCAATTATTTTATCAATATGTTTACACGGATTAGTTTTGCTTTTTGCTGCTACATTAAAAGCACCTGACATAAAACCACCGCAATCAATCCCCATTAAAGCTTATATGGTAAGTGTGCCAGCTAAAATTAAAGCAACACAACAAGTCCCTCAACAACGCGCTCATACAAATAAAAATACAGAAATTAAATCTATTGAGCCTATTAATGCAACCCAATCAAAACCACTAAATATTAATTATAAAAAAACAGAGAAAACGACTAAGCCGCTAAATACCATCACGAAAAATACTCAGCCTGTAATTTTAAAGCCTTACAAAAAGATCGATTTAAACAAAGGACTCAACAGTATTTTAAAGCAACAAACTGGCTATTCTGATACTGCAAAGAATGACCCTCAGAAAAAGCGCATTACCGTCCCAAAAGAGCATGCAGGGAAGGTGAAGCCGCTATTAAAAATAGAGCAGCAAAATATGCAATTTACCACTTACCGACGAGGTGATAGCTGTTTTAAAAAGGTATCTATTGGTGCTGGGGTTATGCCCAAAAAGGACTTGCCAGAGAGTTATATCGTTGGTGTAAAGTGCGATAAAACCAAGCTAACAAAGGCTTACGATACCGCAATGAATAAATGGCTTCATAAAAAGTAACTACTAAATTGCAATCAATCTAGATTAAACTGTAATTCACATAGCTTTTGATACAAAGGGTTACTTGCCATTAATTGCTGATGAGTGCCTGTGGCTTTTATTTCGCCATTTTCCATTACCACAATCATATCGGCGTGTTTTACCGTGGCTAGTCTATGGGCAATAATCAGCGTTGTTCTATTTTGCATTAAGTGCTCAAGTGCGGCCTGAACATGATGCTCACTTTGCGCATCAAGTGCGCTGGTAGCTTCATCGAGTAGCAGTATTTCGGGATCTTTTAAAATGGCGCGGGCAAGTACAATACGCTGCTTTTGCCCACCCGAAAGCCTAACACCTTGCTCACCTAAAAAGCTGTTATAGCCTTGTGGTAACTGTTTTATAAATTCATCAGCATGTGCATGTTTGGCGGCCGCATAAACTTGCTCGTCACTGGCGCTTGGGTTGCCATAGCGAATGTTATGCATGACATCAGAGCTAAATAAAATTGGGTTTTGTGCCACCATGCCCATTTTGTTGCGTAAGGTGTTTAACGACAACTCTTTAATATCTATATTATGAAACTTAATCGCTCCGCTGGCTGGATCGTAAAAGCGCTGCAATAGTTCAAATAAGGTAGTTTTACCCGCACCGGAAGGGCCAACAATAGCCACAGTTTTACCTGTTTCAATATTTAAGCTGATATTATTTAATGCGCTTACATCTGGGCGAGAAGGGTAATTAAAACTAATACCTTCAAGTGAAATTGCACTGTTGCTGGTTGTTGCATGTAACTCATCATCTTGTGGAATTTCGGGGTTTTGTATTTTACTTTCAACCGCAAGTAGCTCGAGTAACCTTGCTGCTGCTCCTGCTGCGCGTTGTAGTTCACCGTAAACTTCTGCAACGGTCGCTACCGACATGGCCACCATAATGGCATAAAACACAAAAGCACCGAGTTCACCGCCCGTCATAGTGCCTGCTAACACATCACTACCGCCTACCCAGAGCATGGCACTAATAGCACTAAAGGTAAGAAAAATAACAGCTGCAATTAAAAACGAACGTTGTTTAATTCGGCTTTTAGCCACATTAAAGGCCTTTTCGGTTTCAAGCGCAAAAGCAGATTGTTCTTGTTGTTCGTGGCTATAACTTTGTACCACTTTTATGTTTTGAATGATCTCACCCGCGTAGGTGCTTATATCGGCAATAGCATCTTGGCTAGAACTGGCGAGTTTGCGCACCTTTTTACCAAACACTATCATAGGCACCAGTACTAAAGGGACGCAGGCCACAACGACCAAGGTAAGCTTTAAATTAGTAACAAGCAGCATAATTAAACCACCGACTAACATTAGCGAGCTTCGCAGTGCCATAGAAAATGACGAGCCAATAATAGATTGTAATAATGTGGTGTCGGTGGTTAAACGCGACATCAGCTCGCCGCTACGATTTTCTTCAAAGTAACTCGGGTGCAAGGTAACAATACGATTAAACACGGCTTTTCGAATGTCGTTACTGACTCGTTCGCCAATCCACGACATTAAATAAAATCGGCTGAATGTACCCACTGCCAATAAACTGATCAAACCAATTAATACCAACACAGCTTGTTGTAATTGCGCTTGCGAGCCGGCAATAAAGCCATGATCAATCACAAATTTAACGCCTTGCCCTAGCGATAAGTTAACTCCTGCGGTGGCAAGTAACGCCACTAAAGCCCCTAAAACTACCCATTTATAAGGCTTAATAAAATTGAATATAGGGAATAAAGCGCTAAAGGCGGCTTTATCTGAAGCAGGCTTGTCTGTAGGCATAGTAGATTCTTATTGATGATTAAGGTATAGATATGGCATCAATAGATTAAAAATCAATAGTATTAAAAATCATCAATAAGGAAAAATTATGACAACTAAACAGGTAACAGGCGAGTTTACCGTTTCATTAGCGCCTATAGAGGGGTATGCACACGGGCAGCAAGGCGTTAATTTAGGTCGTATGTCGATTGATAAACAATTTACTGGTGGCCTAACCGCAACTAGCCAAGGTGAAATGCTCAGCGCCATGACCCCCACCCAAGGCAGTGCCGGTTATGTGGCTATTGAACAAGTAATAGGCGAACTTGATGGTTTGCAAGGTGGTTTTGTACTGCAGCATTTTGGCACCATGGATAAAGGCCAAGATAGCTTGATTTTAAAAGTGGTACCCGACTCAGGCACTGATGAGCTCGCAGGATTAACAGGCAGTATGAAAATACGGATTGAGCAAGGGATTCACCATTACGATTTTGAATACATGTTATAAGTTCAACAAGGATTAAAATGCAAAAAGTAATCGAATTCAGAAAGGCCCGTTTTTTGGGTGGGGTAGATATAGTCGCACTAAATGATCGCATACAGGAATTAAACCAAGACGGCTGGAAAGTAATAAACGCAGTGCCATTGACAGGCTTTTATGGGCAAGTGCATGGTTATGCATTACTTATTGAAAATGAAGAAATATAAGGGTTACTAATGGCATTATCATTATGGTTTAGCTTAGCACTGGTATGCATGATGGGCGCAATGTCGCCAGGGCCTAGTTTAGCTGTGGTATTAAAGCATAGCTTAAATGGCGGGATGAAAAATGGCATGCTGGCAGCGTTAAGCCATGGTTTTGGGGTTGGTTTATATGCAGCGGCCTCATTATTGGGATTAGACGCATTAATGTTGCAGTTTCCTACTGTGTATCAATTTTTAGTGTACTTAGGGGCAGCCTATTTAGTGTATTTAGGTTTGAAAATACTATTTTCAAAACCTAACGACAGCGAGCTGCAAGTTCAAAAAAGTGCAGTGAGCAGTTCTAAGGCGTTACAAGATGGTTTTGCGATTGCATTTTTAAACCCTAAGTTGGCAATTTTCTTTTTGGCGCTATTTTCGCAGTTTATCGATCCAGAAAACCTTACATTAAACATCGGTATTATTATGTGCTTAACCGTTTTTGTAATAGATACTGGGTGGTATTTATTGGTGGCTTTACTCACTGATGTGTCTAAAAAGCGCTTTGGCTTTACCAAGCAAAATGTGTGGTTAGATAGACTATTAGGTATGGTATTTATTGCGCTTGCGATCAAAGTGGTAATTGGATTTTAACTATCAAAGTGATTGAATTGCGTACAGTTGGTAATTAATGTAACTTAAAAAAACTATAATTTAAAAGTGATAAAACGATGTCTAATATAATTTTAAAAAGTGCCACTTTTGATAACAAAGTCAAACAGTACTGGATGTGCTTAGCTGCAATATTTAGCCTTTTTCCAGTTGTAACTATTGTGTTTTTACCCGTTGTATTGCTTTTGGTGTGGCTAGTCGCAGGGCGAGTATTAGCAGCTATGTCGGCCGATTTACTAGAGCGCAAGCTAGTGGTTAAACGTGGTATTTTGTTTAAAGAAGAAAAATCGATTCCGCTTGAAAAAATCACTGATGTGGGATTAAGTCAGGGGCCATTAATGCGACTATTTGGTTTATACCGCTTAAGCTTTGAAACTGCAGGGCAGTCTGGTCACGGTGCATTAGTATCGTTACTTGGGGTAGTTAATGCCAGTGAATTTCGTGAAGCCATTTTAACTCAAAAAGATAACCTCACTTCAGATCAGCCAGCCCAATCTAATAACGATGAACCACAAAGCCAAGTAGAGCTCATCCGCTCGCTTACCTATAGCGTAAAAAATATCGAGCAAATGCTAGTTACACTTCTGGAAGAGAAAAATGATTAGGTCATATAGGGAGCTAAAGGGAATATGGTTAAGTAAGGATTGCTTTTGGCTTGTTTATTTGTAGGCGCCATCCGATGACGCCTACAACATGCTAACCCTAAGTATCTCCATTATTAGTGCTCGAAATATACGAGGACATTGATGATGACAGATTTCTATCTAAAGCATTTTTTAAGCATTGGGAGACTGATGGCGCTGATATTTTATAGTGATTTAATGCAATACCGTCTAAATAAGTTAAATAAGGGTTTACCGATAAACTGAACGCACCTAACTCTTTTATCCACTTCGCTAAAAAAATAACACGGTATTGCCCGTCGCTTCCATTGTTAAGATTAACTTCTAAATTTAAATTCTTACTCACCTCACTCCACGGACTCTGATACAAGGTCTCACCAACTATGATCGGTTTTGATGTAAAAAAGCTATCAGGATTTTTAATATTATTTTCAACTTTATGATTTACCCAGTTTTGAATTCGAGATGATGTATATTCTTCAAATACAGTCTTTACTGCATTATTTACATGGGAAGGGCAGTTGTTTTGTTTATCTAGATGAGAAGACTGACTTATTTGATAAAGTGGCATTAGGCTTAGTTCAGTTTGAAGTGTGTGTTTAAATGTTGAGAAATGCTCATCAATTGCTTTTTGTTTAGATATAGCAATAAGATCATTTTTATTTAATATCGTAGCTTCTATATATTTATCTGACTCATTTTTACTATGACTTCCCACAAAAAATGCAAAGTGGTTGTTACCAGAGACATCCATCATAATAACTTTATGCGGATTTGAATCACATGTTTGATCAGCAATAGCAGCTTTTTGATCAGAGGGTGTAGTGTGGCATTGAGCTAATGGTACATTGCTTTTTGCTAGTTCAGAGGCTCTATCATAATTACAATCTTCACATACCATTAAGGTAATGCTGTCATCAGCATTTACAGAGTGAGCAATACCGAGTAAAAATAGTAATAAAGCGGCAACTTTTTTCATAAAGTCTTCCTTAGACGGGTGTTCCTTTTTTATACACTAGCGTTGAAGTTTATTAATTTCAATCTTTGATTTTAATTGAACATAGTGTTCCTTTAAATTTGGATTATGTTATTTAAGCTCGGCGATCGGTTGATCGCCGAGTGATTTAATTTTTGGCCTTTAAAATGCCTGACAAACAGCTTCTGCTTTACAGGTAATAACTGTGACGTTTTCATAACCTACGCGTGTCAGTGCTTCAGCGCTTAATGTTGCACGCGCACCACTAGCGCAATGTAAGTAAATAGGGCGTGCTGCGTCTTTTTCTATTTCCATTAACTTCATTTCAAGTAAGCCACGCGGAATATTAATTGCGCCGGTAGCGGCTTTGGTTGCATGTTCAGCCGGTTCACGCACATCAATGAGTAATCCTTTGTTTTCACTGATCTCTTGTTTAGCTTGTTCGGCGTCGATACGACGTTGATTAGGCGTAATAATTTTTAGTAAATCGGGGATAGATGTAAGCATGGTGATTATTCCTTAAAGCCAAGTTTGCGTAATAGAGTGATCATTGGGCACCAGCTAGTAAAAGCTGATTGGATTAAGTTTACAGCGATAAAAGCGGTAAAGTATATCCACTTCGGATCGTGATACGTTTGCAAAAGGATTGATACAACAATCATGATGCCAGCGATAAGACGAAGTGCGTTATTGAGTTTCATAATAGTAGGTCACTTATTTGATTGAGTACAGAGCTACTATATTAGATATTGTTAAATTAGTAAATTCTAATATTAGACATTTCTTATCTAGCAATTTATACTAAGTGCATATTTTAGAATAAGAGCATAGTATGAAAATTGACTTTACAGCGATGGCGACTAATGTGGATCAAGCTGAGCAGCTATTAAAAATATTAGCGAATAAAAATCGACTAATGATTTTATGCTCATTACAAGATACCGAAATGAGTGTGTCGCAGCTTAACGAAGCCGTACCGCTAGCGCAGTCTGCGTTATCACAGCACCTAGCGGCACTGCGCAAAGCCAATGTAGTGGCTACTCGCCGCGAAAGCCAAACTATCTATTACCGCGTGATTGATCAAAATGCCGTGCATTTGTTAGGCACATTATATGGACTGTTTTGCAAGGGCTAAAAGTTATGAGCATGATTGATAACGCAGTAAAAAGCAGCTTAAGTGGCCGTATTCCGGTTATTATTTTTGTGTTGTCGATTTTGTTTGGCTTATTTGCTTTACAACAAACAGCGCGAGAAGAAGAACCACAAATAGTGGTGCCTATGCTCGATATATACGTATCGGCGCCCAACGTAGAAGCTCCAGAGGTAGCCAGATTGGTTACCCAGCCACTTGAAAAGCTACTTGCCCAACTTGGCGGTGTGGAACATATTTATTCCACTACACAAACGAATGCCGCAGTGGTTACACTTCGCTTTGAGGTAGGCCATGACCGCGAACAAGCTATTTTAGATACCTATGCAAAACTTAACAGTTATCAACATACCATGGCTTCTGTTATCAAAAGTTGGCAAATACGGCCCGTTGAAGTGGATGATGTACCTATTGTTATGCTGGGGCTATACAGTAAAGACCCGCAACTTTATGGTGATTACGAGTTAACCCGCTTTGCTAACGAAATAGCCAACAGTTTACAGCGTATTGAACACACCAGTGAAGTAAAAGTCATTGCTGGTCGTAAACGAACCCTCACCATTAATTTAAATGCCAGCGCATTGGCTGCCCACCAAACAACCGTAAATGACGTTTTTTATGCATTAAGCGTGTCTAATCAACTAACGCAAGTAGGCAGTGTGGTTGATGGTCAGCAGCAAATTGAATTGCAAGCAGGTGATGTTCTACGAAGTCAATCTGCTGTAGAACAGCTGGTAGTGAATGTTGTTAATGGCAAAAGTGTTTACTTGCTTGATGTTGCAAACGTTATTGATGGCCCAAGTGAAGCTAAGCATTTCCAATGGCTTGCTCAATCGGCAAACCAGCAGCATTTGCCAATGGTAACACTAAGCGTTGCAAAACAAACCGGCACGAACGCTGTTGCCGTCGCCAACGATGTTCATCAAATGATGGCGCAGCTAACACGCACGCTATTACCCCCTGAAGTGAGCTATGCGGTATTAAGAGATTATGGCCAAACTGCCGATGAAAAAGTAAATAACCTTACTTCAAGTTTAGTCTTTGCGGTCTTTACTGTGGTGATATTTGTGGGGGTGTTTTTAGGTTGGCGTCCTGCCGTGGTGGTTGGGCTGGCGGTTCCTATTTGTTATGGCATTACACTATCATTAGATTTTGCATTTGGTTACACCATTAACCGGGTGACCTTATTTGCGCTTATTTTATCTTTGGGTTTACTGGTAGATGACCCAATCACAGGTATTGATAATATTAGCCGCTTTTTGAATAAAAAAGGCGATAAAAAACAGCAGATTGTTGGTGCAATGAGCGAAATTCGAAATGCCTTGCTTATGTCGACACTCACTATAATGGTGGCGTTTATTCCACTGGCGTTTATCACCGGAATGATGGGGCCGTACATGGCACCTATGGCATTTAATGTGCCGGTTAGCGTGATGGTTTCTACCATTGTTGCATTTTTTGTAACCCCTTGGCTTGCGATGAAGTTACTCAAGCCTGATAACGAACAACCCTCCGAGCTTGCTCCTAAAGTTGGTGCATATCAAAGAATATTAAGCCCATTATTGGCTTCTAAGGGGCGAGCTAAACTTGTTTTGTGGCTAACCCTAGCATTATTTATTATTAGCGCCATGTTACCCGTGATGCGTTTGGTGCCTTTAAAACTACTCCCTTTTGATAATAAAAATGAGCTGCAAGTGCTGATAGATATGCCAGAGGGGACTAATCTGGAGCGCACAGCTGCATTTACTAAACAAATCCAAACACTCACATGGCAAATAAACGAAGTAAGTGAAATAGCGGCCTATGTTGGTCAACCTTCAAGTATGGACTTTAACGGTATGGTGCGCGGTTATTATCGCCGTGAGGCAGCGAATCTCGCCGAGCTGAGGGTATTGTTAGTGGATAAGTCTGAGCGCGATCATCAATCGCATGGAGTAGTTATGCGCCTTCGCGAACAGCTCGCGACGCTAGCAACCGATGGCATTGTAATAAAAGTGGTTGAAGTACCACCAGGGCCGCCGGTACTGAGTACCTTAGTTGCTGAGGTTTACCGAGATGCTTTTGTTGATGAGCAAACACATTCTCACGCTGCCTTGCAGTTAGCTGCGCGTTTACAACAAGAGCCTCATGTAGTTGAAGTCGATACCTCAATGGTGGCACCCTCGCCATTACAGCGCTTTGTTACCAATAAAACCAAGGCCGCACTCAGTGCGGTTTCAACTCAAAATATTGCACAAACACTCAGTATTGCCTCTCAAGGTGAAAACGTGGGTGTACTTTATGTGAGCAATGAAACAGAGCCCGTTGATATTAAATTACAGCTACCTTATAGCGAGCGAAATCAACTATCGCAATTACTTGCACTTCAGGTTAGGGGCGACAGAGATTTAGCTAAAACTAGCAACGAGTTTGGTTTAAGCAGTGCGCCAAGGCCGTTAGTATCACTTTCAGAACTCGGTGAATTTACACAACATCATGTTGCTAAAACGATTGTTCGTAAAGATCAGCGCGACGTGATTTATGTTATGGCTGAGCTTAATGGGCGTACACCAGCGGAAGTGATTGCTGATGTGAATGCTGATTTAAATGCATCAAGCGATGAGTTTGTTAAAACATCGTGGGTAGGTCGTCACTTTTTTAATAATGGCGGAACTGCTCCATGGCAATTACCACAAGGAACCCATGTCAGCTTTAGCGGCGAGGGGGAATGGCGCATAACCATTGATGTATTTAGAGATATGGGCATTGCCTTTGCGTTTGCGCTCAGTGCCATATTTATAATTTTACGGGTACAAACACAGTCGGCGAGTTTATCGCTGATTATCATGTCGGCTATTCCGTTAACAGTGATAGGCATAATGCCAGGTTTTTGGCTGTTAAATCAGTTTGGTGAGCGCTCTATAGCAGGTGCCCCAGAGCCGGTATTATTTACTGCCACAGCGATGATAGGCATGATTGCCCTTGCAGGTATCGTGGTGCGTAACTCACTTATTTTGGTTGAGTTTATTAATCAAGCTCGCGGCCAAGGCATGGCTATTAAAGAGGCGCTTGTTGCAGCGGGTACGGTGCGAATGCGCCCTGTGCTCCTAACCGCAGGTACCACTTTATTAGGTAACTTAGTGATCACACTCGATCCGGTATTTAGCGGGCTCGCGATTGCGATTATTTTTGGCATTGTGGCGTCTACATTATTTTCATTATTTGTAGTACCGCTTGTTTATTATTTAGTGTTTGCAAGCACAGAGGATAAAGCGCATGCAGGGTAAATCAAAATTTATAGGCACATTGGCCGCGTTATTTGTCATTATTATGGCTGTGCTTTATATGGCGGGCAGCTTTTCTGACAAGCAAACTGCAGGCTTAAAAGAATCACAAATAACGAACTATCAAGGTGAGCGAGTAACGGTAACGCTGCAAAGTATTGCAGGCACTGAGCAGGTACCAGGTAGTGTAATAGCAAAACAAAATACGCAAATTTCATCGCATGTTATGGCGCAGGTTGAGCAGTTAAAAGTACGTGCTGGCGATAAAGTCGCTAAGGGCGATTTACTTATTATGCTCAAGCAAGATGATTTTAAAGCGGCGTTAGCGCAAAGCGGCGCAAATATTAATGCGGTGCAAGCGTCGTTAACGCAAGCTAAAAAGCAACTAGCCAGAATGATTGATTTAAATGCGCAAGGATTAGTATCTGTTAGTGAATTAGATGATGCCAAAGCAAAGTTTGAAAACTTAACCGCTAATTTAGCGGTTGCTAAGCAACAGCAAACGCAAGCTCAGGTATCGCTTAATTATACGCGTATTACTGCCCCTATTTCGGGCGTGGTCGTTGAGCGCCTAACTGAACCTGGCGATACTGCAACACCCGGTAAACCGCTGATTACTTTGTATAACCCATTACAGTTACAGCTTGAATTTAATGTACGTGAACAACAAGCAGTAAAATTAAGAGTAGGGGACAGTTTAAATGTGGTATTACCTTCTCTAGATATAACAACACCCGCAACGGTGAGCGAAATTGTACCAGTGGCAGATAACGCGGCGCGCAGCTTGCTTATTCGTTTAGAAGCCGATGCGCAACTTGGTTTAATGCCAGGCCTTTATGCTCAACTACAGTTACCAATAAAAAGTACCCAAGGTGTATTAATTGATCCACGTTGGGTGCATGAATTTGGCCAGCTCAATATGGTGTATATACTTGAAAACGAAACGCTGGTTAAACGTTTCGTGCGTTTAGGCAGTATTATAAATAACCAGCAACACGTAATAGCAGGCCTAAAAGAAGGTGATGTACTTGCTGTTGATTACATGCCAAGTCAAAGCGATTAAATAAAACTCGCAATTTCATCAATCGACTTTTTATCTAGGGCGTGCAGCGGCACTGTTGCATGCTCATCTGGGTAACCAGTAATAAGTAACATATAAGGGCGTTCGTTGTCTTTATCACGCCCACAAATATCGGTTAGAAAACTCATCGGTTTTGGTGTGTGGGTAAGTGTTGCAAGGCCTGCGCGGTGCAAGGCTTGAATTAAAAAGCCAGTGGCAAGGCCTACCGATTCATGCACATAGTAATTCGTGTTTTTATCGTCCGTATTTACACCCCCCTTTTTTTGACTAAACACCGCGATTAACCATGGCGCGTGCTCTAAATAGGGTTTGTTAGCATCGGTGCCTAAGGGTTTTAGTGCATCAAGCCATTCTTCGCCTGCGCGACCTTCATAAAATGAGCGCTCTAGCTTTTCAGCGGCCTCTCGTATTTGTTTTTTAACATCTGCACTATTAATGGCTACAAAATGCCAAGGCTGGTGGTTTGCGCCACTAGGCGCTGTACCTGCCGCTTTTATACAGGTTTCGATGATTTCTTTTGGCACTGGGCGGTTACTAAAGCTACGAATACTATGACGGCGTTGACTCGTTTGTAAAAACTCATTCGCACGCGTCAGCATTTCCTCTTGAGGGTATTCTATAAAATCGGCTAATAGTTGGCTTTTATGATTTTGCATGGCTGTTCGCTTCTTATTTTTAGAGTGTGTGGTTTAAAATAGCAGCAAAGGCTTTATCTGCTAAGGTTTATAAAACCCGCGCTACGCATAAAATATTTATATCATATTACAAGGCTTAGCCAATAGATAAGAGCCTATTAGGTATCCTAAAACAGTAAAAGTCAGCTATTTTAGGATACTATTTTAAGCAAACAGGTCGCTATTTTGAGTGTTTATTCATAACGTAAGGCATCAATGGGATTAAGCCTAGCTGCTTTTATTGCGGGAGCTAAACCAAATACAATACCGATTAAAGAGGTAAAACCAAACGACAGCATAATAGCCCAGCCTGGTATATAAGCGTCGGGCATGCTTGGTACAGAGAGCGAAATGAGCTCGGCAGCACCATAGCCAATGACTAAGCCAATTAAGCCTCCAAATAATGACAGCACCACAGCTTCAACTAAAAACTGCAACATAATAAACCCTGGTGTTGCACCGAGTGCTTTTAGTGTGCCGATAACACGGGTACGCTCAGTTACTGATACCAACATAATATTCATTACGCCAATACCGCCAACAACAAGACTGATACCAACAATCCCTGCGGTAATTGCTGTAGCGCTACCTGTAAATTTATCAACGTTAGCGCGTGCTTTTTCAGCTGTTTCAAATTCAAAGTCGTTTTCTTGATTGTCTTTTAGTTTATGTAATTGGCGTAAAATGCGAGTGATTTTAGCAAGTACCAATTCTTCATCACTGTCTTCTTTGAGTCTAAACATAATTTGTACATTGCTGCTGCTACTTGGACCCTCTAATGCGCTCATGGTACTGATGGGAATATTAATATAATCGTCTTGATCGAACCCCAATAAACTACCTTGTTTTTCAGCCACGCCAATAATTCTAAACCACTCGCCGCCAAGTTTAATATATTCGCCTACAGGGTTTTTTGGCAGGTTTAGCTTTTCAATAATGGATGGACCAATAAAAGCGACTCGACGGCGCTTTTCATCATCCTCTGCGCGAATAAAGCGCCCAAGTTCTGGAAAGGTTCTATACGCTTTTTGGTAATCTTGCTCTGTACCCATTACTCGTGATGAGTGGCTTTTATTTCCATATTCAGCGCCACCAGAAAAACGCCAGGTAAACATCAGTGCAGTGAGTGTTTCAGCCTCTTTTACTCGGGCTTTTAAGACTAAAAAATCGTTGTAAGTGAGTTTAGCATTTTTGCCCACCATTTCTTGTTCAATGCTGGTAAAGGGTTTAATTGTGGTTACATCAGGTGCCATATCTGCGAGTTGATCGTTAATTTGCTTAGTAAAGCCTTGCATAACGGCTACCACTGTAATAACCGCGGCAACCCCAATTATAATCCCTAAACAAGTGAGTGCGCTTCGCATGGCATTGGCTTTAATGGCCATTAGTGCTGCTTTTGTTCCTTCCATAATTGCAATAGCAGATTTAAACATGCTGTTTGTCTCCTTCACCTTTACGCACATCGCTCACTACCTTGCCATCAACTAAGCGAATAACTCGCTGGCAATGATCTGCAATTTCTTGTTCATGGGTAACTAAAATAATAGTGTGGCCTTCATTATGTAGCTCATCAAATAGCGCCATAATTTCGGTGGTGGTTTTACTGTCTAAGTTGCCAGTTGGTTCATCGCCAAGCAAAATGTGAGGCTTGGTTACAAGAGCACGGGCAATCGCAACACGTTGGCGTTGCCCACCTGACAATTGGCTAGATAAATGATCTACTTTATCGCCAAGGCCAACTCGTTTTAATGCATCAAGGGCTTTTTGTTTGCGCTGTTTAGCTGGTATAAAACGATAAACCAAAGGCTGCATCACATTTTCAAGTGCCGACGCACGCGGAAGTAAGTTAAAGCTCTGAAAAATAAAGCCAACACTTTCGTTACGCTGATGAGCGAGCTCGGTTTCTGTCATACTTTTTACAAGTTTATCTTTTAAAAAGTAATCCCCAGTAGTTGGAGTATCTAAGCAACCCAATAAGTTCATTAAAGTTGACTTACCTGAACCTGAAGGACCGATTATAGCGACATACTCGTTTTCATTAATGACCACGTTTACATCATCTAGGGCCTTAAATATTTGCTCACCCATTTTGTATTGCTTGTTAATATGCTCAAGCTTGATTACCGCCGACATTATTGCGCATCCTTGGCAGTTGTTTGCTTAACTTTTACCGTATCATTTTCTTTTAGTTTACTGATAGGACGTGCAGGGCCAATAACAATTCGCTCCCCTTTATTTAAACCTTGGGTAATTGCTTGCTCTATATCTGAAGAAATACCCACTTCTACATAGGCTTTGCTTACAGTGTTATCGTCGTTTAAACGCCATACAAACGTTTTGTCATCTTCTTTTTGTACGGCTTCGATAGGGAGCTTTAAGCCATTCACAGCAAGGCTTGTTGCGATTTCTGCACGGCAGCTCATACCTGCATATAGTTGCCTATCGGTATTATCAAGTAACACTTTCACTCGAAATGATAAACCTTGTGAACCTGCTTGGTTTTTTGCTGAGGTTCCAATGTTAATGACCTTGCCAGTGAAGGGTTGATTGGGGTACGCAGCAGCATAAATATCTGCATGCTGGTCCAATTTAATGCCAGCAATATCAGTTTCATCAACTCTGAGCTCAGCTAAAATAGCGCTTGGGTCGGCAACCAGCATTAAATCTGAGCCAATAATATTAGTGGTGCCGGCAATAACGGTTTCGCCTTCTTTAATATTTACTGAGGCGAGCAAACCACTCATTGGAGCACGAAATACACTTTTGCTAAGTCTATCTTCAGCGATTGAAAGAGAGGCTTTGGCTTGATTATAAGACTCTACTCTGGCTTCAATATCTATTTTGGCAAGGTCGCGTGCATTTTGTAAGTTCTCGTATACTTCTTGCCCTGCTAGGCCTACGTCATAAAGCTCTTTTTGACGTTTAAGCTGACGTTCAATATTCAAAAGGCGTGTTTTACTATGTTTTATTTCTATTTCGCTAGCTCGCAATACCGCTTTATTACGTGTTACTTCTGACTCAAAAGCAGTGGTATCTAAGCGCATTAAAATGTCGCCTTGTTTTACACTTTGCCCTTCTTCAACAAACACCTTGTCGACTCGTCCGGTTACCTCTGAACGTAACTGCACTTGAGTATTAAAGACTAAATTGCCAGAGGCCATAATGGAGTCTGCAATACTACCTTGCTCAACCTGTGCAACATTTACCTCTGGTGCTTTTTCATCACCAGTAATTTGCTTTGATACAACAAGAGCAATAAAAGCTGCAATTGCAAGGGTAATGATAATCGCTTTTTTCATTTTTATTTCCGTATTTATGAGTAGGCAGAAAAGTTTGCCTACATTCCTTTAAGCAACAATAATAATTGTCCAGATGCTGTAAATGATAATGGTCGGTAGCGCAGCAAAAAGAAGTGCTTTATTAAAGCTGAAATTAGTCCAACACTTTAACCCAATAGCAACCAAAGCTATGCTCCAAAGACTAAAAATACTTAAACTCTCCATCATATTATAGAAGCTATCTCCAAGCTCTAATCCCAGAAATAACTGATTTATAGACGCGTAATTGAATAAACTAATAGGTAATTCATTGTTACTGGCTGTAAGAACTAGCGCAACAACACCTAAACTTGAAATAACCATGGGCATCATGCTCCAAACACCAAAACCATACCACGCACCATAGCTATAATTAGCATCAGGGTCTTGCTTAGATATCAACATGTAATACCCAGATAGGAGTGCATTTATAAAAAGAAGGCCGAAAATACCCCCGCCAATTGCAAACCACACTTGGTTATCGAGGCTTTGCTCCATACTTTGACGGATCATTTTTTTCTCGCCGATTGTGGCATCCACACTCGCTGCAGCAACCTGCTGGTCTAAAATAAATTGTGAGTCTGCAGTGGTATAAAATGTATAAGCAGAGGCTGCAAGGGTTAGAGCGAGAAGTGCAAAAGCAAGCCAAGACCAGCCTTTAGCTTCTTTTAGCCCATTAAAAGCCTTGCTTGGGCTGATAAAAATGTCGATACAAGCAGATAGCGCGTTAGATGACTTCATGATTATTCCTTTATGATTTTCTCAATAGTGAACTATATAGTTATCAGTCATATACTAAGGTAAAAGCGAGGTAAGTTGATTTATTAATTGTAACGGTTTGTTAACAAGGTGTGGCGTGATTAGATCTAGTTAAGTTATTTAAAACGATAAAAGGGCCTTACGGCCCCTTAGTGTTGCAGCAAGTAACACATTCTTTTTATAAGCTAAAGTCGACAGCGTAGGCTACATAAGCCTTAACATCTGAGCCGTCCATGTCGTTATCAGATAGGCCAAAGGTAAAACCATCTTTAGACACTGATACACCATAATCAATAATATTGTCATCACCGATGAAATCGCCTGAGTAATGCCCTATGTGTAGCGCCATTTCAGTGCCATTGCTACCAACAGCGAAGCTGTAATCGGCGTTTAAATACAGTGAATCACCAAAATCAGTACCATCACCACTGGCAGCAGATGTTGCAAGTACGGCTGCACCAAATGTAAAACCTTGCACACTAATGCTACCGTAAACTTCTGAAAAATCAGCATCTGCACCTGATGCCGCATCTGGGTAAGCGTAATAAATATAACCTACGTCATAACTTACGTTTTCATTAATAGCGCCGCCAAAACCTGCGTATAAATCTAGTTCGTAGGTCATTTCATCGGCCCAAGACGCATTTGACGCCCAGGTACCCGCATAAAAGCCAGATTCATTAGCGTAATCAATACCACCAGATACAGCTGCATCGCCCCCAGTTTGCTCTTGTCCGCGCCATAAGTAGTTAGAAGTAGCTGCTGCATTGGCTGTTACTTCGGCAAAGGCCGTTGTTGATGCCATTCCTGTTAATGCCAATGCACTGATGAGTATTGTTTTTTGTAGTTTTAGCATGTTTCATTTCCCATTGTATGATTTTGCACGCCAAGGTTTTTATTATAAACGACTACAACCTTTTGAATGGCGGCGTATTATTAGGTTACTGCAGGGGGAATTGCACTGTATGTGCCAGCTTCCATTTATTTAATAAAAAATAAATTTTATATTATAAAACAAAGTGTTGAAATTATGCGCAAAGACGCTTTGTGAAAAGTATGTAAGGAAAGAACACACTGCTGGTGCAAAAAAAAGCCTGGCTGCACCATTAGAGCGCTACCAGGCTACCTATATTAGGGTCTGTTAAAGCTAATTGCGTTTGATATACGTCTTATCCAAAAATGGTACGCATAAGTGTAATTGTTTCGTTTACACCACGGCCTTTTTGTACTTCGTTAATAATAGAATCACGCTTAGCACGAATATGCTCTGGGATATCATCAGCAGCAAGTGCGCGGTCTACTAATATTTCAGCCGATTCTTTTCCTCGGCGTGGCGCTTTACTGCTGCTCGAAGTACTACGTGTAGGTTTATTAAGTAGCTTAATGTAGTTAGAGTTATCTGCAGTATTCGTATCTGCATAATAAAAAAAGCAAGGTATTAGCGCTTTTATATCCACTAACTGAGTTTCTAGTTCATTACCTGCATTGGCCATTTTAAACCATGACATAGCGTGAATGCTTTGTACTACATCTTGCCAGTAACGCTCAAAGTCACGGTTATTTAATTTGGTGATACCAAGTGCGGAGCAAAGTGCGTCTAAGCGACTGTTACTAATTGGAGTAAACACATCAGGGCGACGCATTGCTAATAAACGGGTGGCAGGCGCCAGAGTTGGTTTTTCATCACTACCATTAAATGCACTCAAATAAGCAATTACAAATTGTTGGTAATTACCTAGCGCTACATCACCCTCAAGTGGAATGTTGCTGAGTGCATCGTCGAATGCGCCTGGCAAATCAGCCAGCATCTGGTGAAAACCTTTGGCGCTTTTGGTAGAGGCAAACCATTCTACATCAAAGTTATAAGTACTCGGATCGAGTGATGCCATGTGCTTACCGCTAAAAGCGAGTAAGTCTTCAGGGATCATCTCTTTTAACGGCTTTTCACGTAGGCCTGCAATATAAGTAGTTAAACGTAGCTGCTCATCAAGTGCCACCAGTTCTTTATGTTGATCTACAAACATACTCACTACTGGCCAAGGTGCTACCCGTAATGTTTTTAACTGTAAAAAGCTAATGGCTGAAATAAGTTGGTCATGCAGCTTTTTTAATAGTGGTAATTGTTGGGTTTCGAGTAAGTCGTAATTAATACGGTCGCGGCTTGCACTTAATAGCTCATAACACCAACCTAAAAAGTCTTCTGGATGGTTTTCCACTTTCACAGCCATCAGGTTTAGGCTTAGCTCTGAAGATTGCTTCAGAATATTTTGATAAATTTGACTTTCTTGCTCGCCTAATGCCATTTTTGACGGTGAAATTAGCAGTTTCTTCATGCCTTGTAGACTCTCCGGTTAGATATACTTTTTAGTCGCTTTATTTTAGCTTATTTAGGCTAAATACAACAGGGGCGCGCATCATACCGAACAATTGCATCAATGTAATCAGGAGCATGAATCTTTAAGTTTATTAAAGTGAGCCTTCAAAACCTGATTTAGAAAGAGAAGAGCTATAGTTAATACATTTTTTATTTATTTAACAATGCTTTTGGCGCTAACTCCCGCTATGATAAGAACATTATTTGCACGTTTGAAAGGATGATCATGAAAACCTTATTTAAAGTTATTGGTGTCATATTATTGCTATGCATAGCGTTAATTGTTGCTGCACCATTTTTAATTCCTACTGATACCATTTTTAATAAAGTGTCTGAGCAGGTAGAAAAAACAACCGGGCGAACATTAACGATAAAGGGCGATAAAACCCTCAGTGTATTTCCTGCATTAAAGCTGGAGCTTAATGATGTGCATTTTGCCAATATGTCCAGTGGCTCTCGCGCTGATATGGCAAGTATGCAGCAACTTGCCGTTCATATTCCTTGGCTTTCATTACTCGGTGGCGAACTAAAGCTAGAAAAGTTTGTAATTAATGAGCCTGATATTTTGCTAGAAACCGATAAAAGCGGCAAAGCAAACTGGCAGTTATTTGATGCAGTGGCCAAGCAACCTGAGCAGCAAGCTCAATCGGGTGAGGCAGTCAAACTACCTGAAAACTTTGATATTCAATTAGGTGAAGTCGCTATTTATGGCGGGTCGTTTACATATTTAGATGGTCAAACGGGTGCTAAACAACAAATTAGCGATTTAGAACTGGCTATATTACTGCCTTCACTGCGCAAACAGCTTGAAGTAACCGGTGCTATTACTTATATGCAAGAGCGATTTGAGCTTGATGTAAAACTTGATACTCCAGCAAAAGCGATTGAAGGTGCCACATTTAATGTAAAGCAAACGCTTAACTCACGTTTAGTAGATTTAACATTTGATGGCAGCATAGCCAAACAAGGCCAAGATATTAAAGGATTATTAGCACTTAACGGTGATTCAGTTAAAAATATTGCTAACTGGCAAGGGGTTGACTTAAACGCTAAAGACAATGCGTTTAATGCCTTTAGTATCAATGCCCAAATGCACTTGCTCAGTGAGGAGTTTAACCTAACTGAATTAGTTGCAACGCTCGATGCACTCGAGATTAAAGGTAAAAGTAAGGTGAATCTAGGCCGTCGTTTAGCGGTTAATGCTGATATTGACCTAGGGATGCTTGATTTAAATCCTTACTTACCAGAAACCGTAGCTAAAAAAGAAGCCCCTGCAAAAGACGAGTCTAAGCCTGCAGAGCCAATAGTGTGGGATGATACTAAAATTGATTTAAGTGGCTTGAATGCATTAGATGCAAATGTGATTGTCCGTTCAAGTGGCTTAAAAGCGAACGATATTAAACTCGGCGCAAACCAGTTTACTGTGGCACTAAAAAATAGCGTTGCTAAATTAAGTTTAGACAGCTTTGCGGCTTATGAAGGAACAGGTAAAGGGGTGGTGACTATCAATGCTCAAAATACCCCTTATAAAATAGCAACCAACTTCGATTTAGATAAAATAGACGCACAGCCATTACTTAGCGATGCTGCAGGCTTTGATAAGCTAATGGGCAAGGGCTCTTTAAACTGGAATCTAACCACAGCAGGGCAAAGCCAAAAAACGTTTATTAACGCGCTTAATGGTAAACTAGGATTCAAGTTCGCTGATGGTGCAGTTAAGGGAGCAAACGTAGCAGAAATGGTGCGTAAGGGGAAAGAGCTAGTTAAAGGCAACTTTAATGCCGTGTCTGAGGGATTAGATACAGGATTTGAGGAATCTGAGAAAACAGATTTCTCTGCACTTTCTGGTAGTTTTAACTTTACCAATGGCGTAGGCAAAAATAATGATTTATCGTTGATCAGCCCTTTAATACGCATTTCAGGTGAAGGAGACGTTGATTTACCGCAAACGCTTGTTAACTATCGACTAGTAACAGGCGTCGTTGACTCTATTGAAGGTCAAGGTACAACCGATGACAGTACTGGCTTTAAAGTTCCTTTGCGCATAAAAGGCCCGTTTCATGACGTGAATATAAAGCTTGATGTAAGCAATGCTTTAAAAGATGAAGCTAAGCAAAAGCTTGATGATGCAAAAGACAAAGCTAAAGATAAAATTAAAGACAAATTAAAAGGTTTGTTTGGCTAATTTTAATTACTGATATAAAACAAGGCATCAACAAGATGCCTTGTTTGTTTTATAACCACCTGTAAATTAGATAAATAGCATAGAAAACCTCGTTTTAATTTAGCATCCCTATTAAATTAATTAAAAAATAACCTACCACTCCCCCCTCAATGCTGATACAATTGCCCGCCCTTAAGAGACATCTAGTATGTTTTTTGAGTGGAATTCAATCGAAATGTCTTGATTTTAAACAAATTTAAGACAAGTTGTAATTACTACACCGGAGGTCATTAACATGATCCAAATGCAAACTCAGCTGGAAGTTGCTGATAACAGCGGCGCTCGCAAAGTGCAGTGTATAAAAGTCCTTGGTGGTTCACACCGTCGCTATGCAGCGATTGGCGATATCATTAAAGTTTCTGTAAAAGAAGCGATTCCTCGCGGTAAAGTGAAGAAAGGTGATGTTAAAAACGCGGTAGTTGTGCGTACCAAAAAAGGCGTTCGTCGTCCAGACGGTTCATTGATCCGTTTCGACAGCAATGCGGCTGTTATCTTAAATGATAACTTGCAGCCTATTGGTACTCGTATTTTCGGCCCTGTGACTCGCGAACTTCGTAATGAAAAGTTCATGAAAATCGTTTCACTAGCCCCAGAAGTACTGTAAGGAGTCTATCATGGCAGCAAAAATCCGTCGTGATGACGAAGTAATCGTACTAGCAGGTAAAGACAAAGGTAAGCGCGGCAAAGTGCTTTCAGTTGTAACCGAGTCTGGTCGAGTATTTGTCGAAGGCATTAACTTAATCAAGAAACACCAAAAGCCGGTTCCACAGTTGAACCAAGCTGGCGGTATTGTTGAGAAAGAGGCGTCTATCGACGTATCAAACGTTGCGATCTACAACTCGGAAACGAGCAAAGCAGATCGTGTAGGTTTCAAGATTGAAGATGGTAAGAAATTACGTATCTTTAAATCTACTGGTAAAACTATCTAATAGTTGGAGTAGAATGATGGCGAAACTGCATGAAGTATATAAAGACAAAGTAGTTGCTGAACTTCAAGAGAAGTTTGGTTTCAGCTCTGTCATGCAAGTCCCTCAGATCGAAAAGATCACATTAAACATGGGTGTGGGCGAAGCCTTAGCTGACAAGAAGATTTTAGATAACGCTGTTGCGGATCTAGAAGCTATCTCTGGTCAGAAACCTTTAATCACTAAAGCACGCAAATCTGTTGCTGGCTTCAAAGTGCGTGAAGGTTACCCGATTGGTTGTAAAGTAACCCTACGCGGCGAGCGTATGTGGGACTTTTTTGAGCGTTTGGTTTCAATCGCTATCCCACGTATCCGTGACTTCCGTGGTGTGAGTGCTAAGTCTTTTGATGGACGCGGTAACTACAGCATGGGCGTACGTGAACAAATCATCTTCCCAGAAATTGATTATGATAAAGTAGACCGTGTACGCGGTATGGATATCACAATCACTACATCTGCGAAATCAGATGAGGAAGGCCGTGCGTTGTTAGAAGCGTTTAACTTCCCATTCAAGAAATAAGGGTAGGGTTATGGCAAAGAATTCTATGAAAGCGCGCGAAGCAAAGCGCACTAAACTAGTTGCTCAGTACGCTGAAAAGCGTGCAGCACTAAAAGCTATCATCAGTGATGTTAATACATCTGAAGATGATCGTTGGGACGCGGTACTTAAGCTACAAGCTTTACCTCGTGATTCTAGCCCTGCACGTCAACGTAATCGTTGTAACATTACGGGCCGCCCACATGGTTTCCTTCGCAAATTCGGCATGAGCCGTATTAAAGTTCGCGAAGCAGCTATGCGCGGTGAAATTCCTGGCCTTAAAAAGGCTAGCTGGTAATAGAATCATGGGAGTAAGACTATGAGCTTGCAAGATCCTATCGCGGATTTATTTACACGAATCCGTAACGGTCAGTCAGCGAAGAAAGTATCTGTAACGATGCCTAATTCGAAACTGAAAGTAGCAGTAGCTAATGTATTAAAAAATGAAGGTTACATCGCAGACTTCTCAGTAAGTGGTGATGTAAAACCTGAGCTTTCTATCGAGTTAAAGTACTTCGAAGGCAAAGCTGTTATTGAAAATATCCAGCGTGTAAGTCGCCCTGGTCTACGTATCTATAAGAGACGTGACGAATTACCAAAGGTAATGGGTGGTTTAGGTATCGCTATCGTATCAACTTCTAAAGGCCTAATGACAGACCGCGCAGCACGTAGTGCAGGCGTTGGTGGTGAAATCATTGGTTTTGTAGCTTAATCGGAGGGGAACTATGTCTCGCATAGCAAAGGCACCAATAAACGTTCCTGCCGGTGTAGAAGTTACATTAAAAGGCCAGGAAATCACAGTTAAAGGCAAAAACGGTGAACTTACTCGTACTATCAACGATGCAGTTGAAGTACAAGTTAACGACAACGTTATTACAACTTTACCTCGTGAAGGCGTAGCCAATGCATGGGCACAAGCAGGTACTGCTCGCGCTCTAATCAACAACATGGTTGTTGGTACGCATGAAGGTTACGAGAAGAAACTTCAGTTAGTAGGTGTTGGTTACCGTGCTGCAGCTAAGGGCAAAGTTTTAGACTTAACTCTTGGTTTCTCGCACCCAGTTAATTTCGCAGTTCCTGAAGGAATTACGATTGAAACTCCAAGCCAAACAGAAGTTCTAGTTAAGGGCGTAGATAAGCAGTTAGTTGGTCAAACAGCTGCTAACATTCGTGCATACCGTAAACCTGAGCCTTATAAAGGTAAAGGTGTTCGTTATTCAGATGAGAATGTACGCCGTAAAGAGGCTAAGAAGAAGTAAGGTAAGACGATGGATAAAAAAACAGCTCGTCTACGTCGTGCTAAACGCACTCGTAGAAATTATATTGAACAAGGCACAACGCGTCTTGTTATCCACCGCACGCCACGTCACATTTACGCTCAAGTTGTAAACGCTGAGGGTAATGTACTGGCTGCTGCTTCTACTGTTGAGAAAGCTATTAGCGAAACAGTTAAAGGCACAGGCAACGTTGCAGCTGCACAAGCAGTTGGTAAAGCGGTTGCTGAACGTGCGGCTGACAAAGGCATCGAAAAGATTGCTTTTGATCGCAGTGGCTTTAAATATCACGGCCGTGTGAAGGCGCTAGCTGATGCTGCGCGTGAAGCCGGTTTGCAATTCTAGGAGTAGACAATGGCTAACGTAGAAGCAAAGCAACAACAGCCTGATTTAGCTGAAAAGCTAATCGCGGTGAACCGTGTGTCTAAAGTAGTTAAAGGTGGTCGTATCTTTAGCTTTACTGCACTAACTGTAGTTGGTGATGGCGCAGGTAAAGTAGGTTTCGGTTATGGTAAAGCACGTGAAGTTCCAGCTGCTATTCAAAAAGCAATGGAAAAAGCACGTCGTAACATGATCAACGTAGACCTAAATGGCAACACATTACAGCATCCTGTTAAAGGACGTCATGCTGGCTCACAAGTGTTTATGAAACCAGCATCTGAAGGTACTGGTATCATTGCAGGTGGTGCTATGCGTGCAGTACTTGAAGTGACTGGTGTGCAGAACGTACTTTCTAAATGTTACGGTTCTACTAACCCGATCAACGTTGTACGTGCAACGATCTCAGCTCTTGAGAACATGAATTCTCCTCAGTCGATCGCTGCAAAACGTGGTCTTCGAGTAGATGAGATTTTGGGGTAAACCATGGCTAATAAAACTGTAAAAGTAACACAAGTAAAAAGCTCTATCGGTCGTTTACCGAAGCATAAAGCTACATTACGCGGTCTTGGTTTACGTCGTATCAATCACACTGTTGAGTTAGAAGACACAGCATGTGTACGTGGTATGATTAACCAGGTTTATTACATGGTTAAGGTAGAGGGGTAATTCGATGCATTTGAATACACTTTCACCTGCTGCAGGTTCAAAAACTGCTCCAAAACGTGTTGGTCGTGGTATCGGTTCTGGTCTTGGTAAGACTGGTGGCCGTGGTCACAAAGGTCAAAAATCACGTTCTGGCGGTAAAGTACGCGTTGGTTTCGAAGGCGGTCAAATGCCTATGCAACGTCGTCTACCTAAGTTCGGTTTCACTTCTCGCAAATCATTAGTATCTGCAGAAATTAACCTATACGAAATCGCTAAAGTTGAAGGCGATGTGGTAGACCTAAGCGCGTTACAAGCAGCTGGTCTAGTTAAAAAGAACGTTCAGTTCGTTAAAGTTGTTAAATCTGGCGAAGTTTCACGCGCTGTTACCGTTAAAGGCCTTAAGGCTACTAAAGGTGCACGCGAAGCTATCGAAGCTGCCGGAGGCAAGGTAGAAGACTAAGGAAGTACTAATGGCTAAACCAGGTCAAGATACACAAAGTGCACAAGGTGGACTTTCGGAATTGAAGCGCCGATTACTCTTCGTATTGGGTGCTATCATAATTTACCGTCTAGGTTCATTTGTGCCGATCCCTGGGATTGACGCCGCTGTACTTGCCGATTTCTTCGAGCAACAAAAGGGCACCATTGTTGAGATGTTCAACATGTTTAGCGGTGGTGCGCTTGAGCGAGCTTCAGTGTTAGCACTGGGTATCATGCCGTATATCTCGGCTTCGATTATTACGCAACTATTAACGCATATGTATCCGCCGTTTATAGAGCTTAAGAAAGAAGGTGAGCAAGGGCGTAAAAAGATAAGCCAGTACACACGCTACGGCACGCTTGTGCTTGCTACTATCCAATCAATCGGTATTGCCACAAGCTTACCGGGCATGATGAACGGGTTAGTTGTTAACCCAGGTATGGGATTCTATTTCACCGCAGTGGTGAGTTTAGTAACCGGTACTATGTTCCTTATGTGGTTGGGCGAACAGATAACAGAACGTGGTATCGGTAACGGTATCTCAGTTCTAATATTTGTTGGTATTGTAGCTAACCTGCCGTCTGCTATTGGTTCGACAGCCGAAATGGCGCGCCAAGGTGATTTGAATGTTTTTGTACTGTTGATGGTTGCGGTTATAGTATTCGCTGTTACTTATCTTGTTGTATTCTTTGAACGTGGACAACGACGTATCGTTGTTAACTACGCCAAACGTCAACAAGGTCGTCAAGTATTTGCTGCTCAAAGCACGCATTTACCTCTGAAAGTAAATATGGCGGGTGTTATTCCACCAATCTTCGCTAGCAGTATAATTCTGTTCCCTGGTACAATTGCAAGCTGGTTCGGCCAGGGTGAAGGTCCGGTTGCTGATGTGCTACAAGCAATTGCTACAACGTTGACTCCAGGTCAGCCTTTGTATGCAATGGTTTTAGCTGCGGCTATCATCTTCTTCTGCTTTTTCTACACAGCGTTGGTTTTTAACCCGCGTGAAACGGCAGACAACCTGAAAAAATCTGGCGCATTTATCCCAGGTATTCGTCCAGGTGAGCAGACATCTAAATACATTGATAAAGTGATGACACGCCTGACATTGGCAGGTGCTTTGTATATAACCTTTATCTGTCTGGTGCCCGAATTCATGACTATGGCATGGCAAACGCCATTCTATTTCGGCGGTACATCAATTTTGATTATCGTTGTAGTAATCATGGACTTTATGGCACAAGTACAGACGCATCTGATGTCACATCAGTATGATTCTGTGCTGAAAAAAGCGAACCTTAAAGGCTACGGTCGATAAGGTCAGTTTACGGAGTTGAGCAATGAAAGTACGTGCTTCCGTTAAGAAAATATGCCGTAACTGTAAAGTTATTAAACGTGCTGGTGTAGTACGCGTAATTTGCAGTGAGCCTAAGCATAAGCAAAGGCAAGGCTAAGTAAACAGTCGTGCAGGCTGAGGTTTCTCGGCCTGTGTTTTTAGTTGTGATTTGGTCTTCGTTTGAGTATCCTTACGGGCTTTTCAAACAGATGATTACCAAATTCAAATATAGGAGATGTGTTAGTGGCCCGTATCGCTGGCATTAACGTCCCTGATCATAAACATGCAGTTATTGGTTTAACAGCTATTTATGGCATAGGTAAGACTCGCTCTAAGGCTATCTTAGAAGCGACTGGTATCGCCGAGACCACAAAAATCGGTGAACTTTCAGACGAAACACTTGACGTATTGCGTGAAGCAGTTGGCAAGTACACTGTAGAAGGTGACCTTCGTCGTGAAGTTACTTTGAATATCAAGCGCCTTATGGACCTTGGTTGTTTCCGTGGCCTACGTCACCGTCGCTCTTTACCACTTCGTGGTCAAAGAACAAAGACTAACGCGCGTACCCGTAAGGGTCCTCGTAAGCCTATTAAGCGATAAGGGGATAGTAAAATGGCTAAGACACCAATTCGTCGTAAAAAGGTTAAAAAGCAAGTTGCTGATGGTATGGCTCATGTTCATGCGTCTTTCAACAACACTATTGTAACAATTACCGACCGTCAAGGTAATGCACTATCATGGGCTACTGCCGGTGGTTCAGGTTTCCGTGGTTCACGTAAATCTACTCCATTTGCTGCTCAGGTTGCTGCAGAGCGTGCAGGTACTGCTGCTCAAGAATACGGTTTAAAAAATCTAGAAGTTTTCATCAAAGGTCCAGGTCCAGGTCGTGAATCTGCTGTACGTGCTTTGAATGCTGCTGGTTACCGTATCACCAACATTACTGACGTGACGCCAATACCACACAATGGTTGTCGTCCACCGAAGAAACGTCGCGTTTAACAATAGGTTAGGAGAAATAACATGGCAAGATATTTGGGCCCTAAGCTCAAGCTGAGTCGTCGTGAAGGTACTGACCTGTTCCTTAAGAGCGGCGTAAGAGCTATCGACTCTAAGTGTAAACTTGAGACTGCACCTGGTCAGCACGGCGCTCGTAAAGGACGCTTATCTGATTACGGTTTACAATTACGTGAAAAGCAAAAAGTACGTCGTATCTACGGTGTATTAGAAAAGCAATTCCGTAACTACTACAAAGAAGCTGCTCGCCTTAAAGGTAATACAGGTGAAAACTTGTTACAGCTTTTAGAGCAACGTTTAGACAATGTTGTATATCGCATGGGTTTTGCTAGCACACGCGCTGAAGCACGTCAGTTAGTAAGCCACAAAGCGATTCTAGTTAATGGTCGTGTTGTGAACATTCCTTCATACGTAATTACTCCAGAAGATACTGTTGTAATCCGTGAGAAGTCTAAGACACAAGCACGTATCATCGCTGCTCTAGAGTTGGCTGAGCAACGTGAAAAGCCGACTTGGGTTGAAGTTGACGGTAAGAAATTGGAAGGTAGCTTCAAGCGCCTACCTGAGCGTTCAGATCTGTCTGCGGACATTAATGAACAACTAATCGTCGAACTTTACTCTAAGTAAAGTTAAGAGTTAAGAGAGGATAAAATGCAGGGTTCTGTTACAGAATTTCTAAAACCAAGGTTAGTCGATATCGACGCTATAAACCCAACGCGTTCTAAAGTAGTTTTAGAACCACTCGAGCGTGGCTTTGGTCACACTTTGGGTAATGCCTTACGCCGTATACTGTTATCATCTATGCCTGGATGTGCAGTAACTGAAGTTGAAATCGACGGTGTATTGCATGAGTACAGCGCGAAAGAAGGCGTACAAGAAGACATCATTGAAATACTACTAAACCTTAAAGGTCTAGCGGTAACGTTAGAAGGCAAAGATGAAGTTTTTCTGACCCTGACTAAATCTGGTGTAGGCCCTGTGACTGCGGCAGATATTCAGCACGATGGCGATGTAACAATTGCTAACCCAGATCATGTTATTTGTAATTTAACTACAAATAACAGCGAGATCAGCATGCGTATTCGTGTTGAGCGTGGTCGTGGTTATGTGCCGGCATCTAGTCGTTTATCCTCTGATGACGATGAGCGTCCAATTGGTCGATTGCTGCTTGATGCATCATTCAGCCCAGTTGAACGTATTGCGTACTCGGTTGAATCAGCCCGTGTTGAGCAACGTACAGACTTAGACAAGTTAATCATTGATATGGAAACAAACGGCACTTTAGATCCTGAAGAAGCGATCCGCCGTGCGTCTACTATCTTAGCTGAGCAACTAGATGCATTCGTAGATTTACGCGATGTAACTGAGCCAGAAGAGAAAGAAGAGAAGCCAGAATTCGATCCTATTCTACTTCGTCCAGTTGATGATCTTGAACTAACAGTACGTTCAGCAAACTGTTTGAAAGCCGAGCAAATTCAATATATCGGTGATTTAGTTCAGCGCACTGAAGTTGAGCTTCTTAAAACGCCTAATTTAGGTAAGAAGTCTCTAACTGAAATAAAAGACGTGCTAGCTTCACGTGGTCTTTCTCTAGGTATGCGCCTAGAAAATTGGCCGCCTGCAAGCCTAGCTGAATAATCTAAATCACTATATTAGTTTAGTTAGAAGGATAGGGTCATGCGCCATCGTAAGAGTGGTCGTCAATTAAACCGTAACAGTAGCCATCGTAAAGCGATGTTCAGCAATATGGCAGGTTCTTTGGTGAAACATGAAATCATCAAAACTACTTTGCCTAAAGCGAAAGAGTTACGCCGTGTAATTGAACCTTTAATCACACTGGCTAAGACTGACAGCGTAGCAAATCGCCGTTTAGCATTTGCCCGCACGCGTGATAATGAAGTAGTTGGTAAATTGTTCAGCGAAATCGGTCCTCGTAATACAGACCGTCCAGGTGGTTACACTCGTATTCTTAAGTGTGGCTTCCGTGCTGGTGATAATGCACCAATGGCTTATATTGAACTAGTTGGTCGCCCAGCGGCGAGCGAAGAAGTTCAAGAAGACGCACAGTCTGCAGAGTAAGTCTTTAAAGAGACACCAAAAAGCCGAGCTTATGCTCGGCTTTTTAATACCTAAAATTTATCACACGGTAATAGGGTCGCGACAAGTCCTCCCCAATTTTTTTATCAATAATAAACAACAGCCCCATATCAATAAAGGCAGTCTATTTGCTACTAACAGAAAAATAGTTCGCTTATTTAAATACTTTCTTCATGTTACCCCTGACCTATATATGCTATTTAGCTATGATTGGTAAAAATAAGCTAATTATATAACTTAAGGTTGTGATTAACGTCATAGGTTGAAACAGTAAATACATAAGTAAAGAAAGCCTTATCTATATGCTATGTTTTTTGCCAAATGCCCTTAGTGTTCTACTAGCTAAAATAGTTATAGCAAGAAATCGGATGCTATTTGCAAGCGATTTCAACATCAACATCAACACGTTATCATTAAAAAATAACTTATAACCTCATTTGAAGCTAAATATGCTTGAGTTTAGTTGTCTTTTTAAGCGTTTAGTTGTAATTTTGTTCGAACAGTCATTTATTTCAAGTTTTCTTCAAAAAAGGGTTGATCTGTTTTCGGATCTCCCTATAATGCGACCCCACTGAGACGGCAGAGCGCAACGCATAGCGAGGCACGAGCTACTCAGAGAGTTAAGTAAAACTTGAGTTTAAATCATCGCAAGAAAGTTTAAAATTAAGTGTTGACAAAAAAATAGGAAAGCGTAATATGCGCAGCCCTAGCGAGATAAAGTTAAGCGCTTTAATCGCAACGTTCTTTAACAATATAAAGCAATCATCTGTGTGGGCACTCGTACAGATTGAGTTCTAACAGCCAAGCTA
>NZ_AUTH01000086.1:0-54519 GCF_000497975.1 Pseudoalteromonas sp. TB41
TTTTCTAACAATTAACTTAAACGTTAATTATTACTCTACGATAGTTGCTACAACACCAGCACCTACAGTACGGCCACCTTCACGGATAGCGAAACGAAGACCTTCGTCCATCGCGATTGGCGCGATTAGCGTTACAGTCATCTTAACGTTATCACCAGGCATTACCATTTCTACGCCTTCTGGTAACTGTACGTCACCTGTTACGTCAGTTGTACGGAAGTAGAACTGTGGACGGTAACCTTTGAAGAATGGAGTATGACGACCACCTTCATCTTTCGAAAGTACGTATACTTCTGAAGTGAATGTAGTGTGTGGCTTGATTGAACCAGGCTTAGCTAGTACTTGACCACGTTCAACGTCTTCACGCTTAGTACCACGTAAAAGTGCACCAATGTTCTCACCAGCACGACCTTCGTCAAGAAGCTTACGGAACATCTCAACACCAGTACAAGTAGACTTAGTCGTCTCTTTGATACCAACGATTTCAACTTCGTCGTTCACGTTGATGATACCAGCTTCAACACGGCCAGTTACAACAGTACCACGACCTTGGATTGAGAAAACGTCTTCGATAGGCATGATGAATGGCTTATCGATGTCACGCTCTGGCTCTGGAATGTAAGTATCTAGTGCTTCTGCAAGCTCTACGATTTTAGCTTCCCATTGCTCTTCGCCTTCAAGTGCTTTAAGTGCAGAACCTTGAATTAGTGGTAAGTCATCACCTGGGAAGTCGTATTCAGAAAGAAGTTCACGAACTTCCATTTCTACTAGCTCAAGTAGCTCTTCATCATCAACCATGTCACATTTGTTCATGAATACAACGATGTAAGGAACGCCAACTTGGCGAGAAAGTAGGATGTGCTCACGAGTTTGTGGCATAGGACCGTCAGTCGCAGCAACTACTAAGATAGCGCCGTCCATTTGAGCAGCACCAGTGATCATGTTTTTAACATAATCGGCGTGACCAGGACAATCTACGTGTGCGTAGTGACGAGTAGGCGTATCGTACTCAACGTGTGAAGTTGAGATTGTGATACCACGCTCGCGCTCTTCTGGAGCGTTATCGATTGATGCGAAATCTTTAGCAACACCGCCGTATACTTTTGCAAGTACGTTAGTGATTGCTGCAGTTAGTGTAGTTTTACCGTGGTCAACGTGGCCGATTGTACCAACGTTTACGTGCGGTTTTACGCGTTCAAACTTTTCTTTTGCCATCTTAAAAAATTCCTAATAAAGAAATTAAAGCCTGACTCAGTATTGAGCCAGACAAGCTAAAATCATATAACAGCGCGAGCTGAAATTATTGTATCTGCAACCTGTTTAGAGGCTTCAGCGTACTTCAAAAACTCCATAGAGTATGAGGCACGGCCCTGTGTTGCAGATCGTAAAGCAGTCGCATAACCAAACATTTCAGATAACGGAACCTGAGCATTAATTTGCTTAAGTCCACCAAGTGCATCTTCCATGCCTTCGATCATGCCGCGACGACGGTTTAGGTCGCCAACTACATCACCCATGTTTGCTTCAGGAGTGAGTACTTCAACCTTCATTACTGGCTCTAATAAAGCAGGGTTTGCATCTAGCGCACCTTGCTTCATAGCGAGTGAACCTGCTATTTTAAATGCCATTTCATTCGAATCTACATCATGGAATGAACCATCATATAAAGTCGCTTTCACGCCAAGTAATGGGTAGCCTGCCAGTACACCTTGAGCCATTTGCTCTTGGATACCTTTGTCTACCGCAGGGATGTATTCTTTCGGAACTGACCCACCTACGGTTTCGTTAACGAACTCGTAAATTGGGGCTTCATCATCCGAAATATCCATCGGTTCAAGTTTAAGCCAGACGTGACCATATTGACCACGACCACCTGATTGACGTATAAACTTCCCTTCAACTTCAACAGTTGAACGAATAGCTTCTCGGTATGCAACCTGCGGCTTACCAACGTTACATTCAACACTGAATTCACGTTTCATACGGTCGACAATGATATCAAGGTGAAGTTCACCCATGCCAGAGATAATCGTCTGGCCTGATTCTTCGTCAGTTTGTACGCGGAAAGATGGATCTTCTGCCGCTAGTTTACCTAGCGCGATACCCATTTTATCCTGGTCAGCGATTGTGCGAGGCTCAACCGCAACAGAGATAACTGGTTCTGGGAATTCCATACGCTCTAGCGTAATAATAGAATTCGGATCACACAGTGTCTCGCCTGTTGTTACGTCTTTGAGACCAATAGCCGCCGCGATGTCGCCTGCGTAGACTTCTTTGATCTCTTCACGTGAGTTTGAATGCATCTGAACGATACGACCAAGACGCTCACGCTTACTTTTTACTGGGTTATATACCGCGTCACCCTGTTTAACAGTACCAGAGTAAACACGGAAAAAGGTCAAGGTGCCAACAAACGGGTCTGTTGCAATCTTAAAAGCAAGTGCAGCAAACGGCGCTTTATCATCAGCAGGACGCTCTTCCTCGGTACCATCTTCGAGGATACCTTGGATTTGTTTCACTTGTGTGGGTGATGGCATGTATTCAACAACGCAATCAAGCACAGCTTGAACGCCTTTGTTTTTAAATGCACTACCACAGGTCATGGGAACAATTTCGTTCGCTAATGTGCGTTGACGCAAAGCATTTTTAATTTCTGCTTCGCTTAACTCTTCACCTTCTAAGTATTTATCCATTAGTTCTTCAGAGGCTTCAGCAGCGCTTTCAACTAAATGAGAGCGCCATTCTTCAGCTAAATCCTGAAGTTCTGCCGGTATTGCCTCATAAGAGAAAGTCATACCCTGGTCTTCATCATTCCAGTTAATAGCTTTCATTTTAATAAGGTCAATAACACCTTTAAAGTCGTCTTCAGCGCCAATTGGCAACTGGACTGGAACAGGCGTTGCTCCAAGACGAGATTTCACCTGGCCGACAACCGTTAAGAAGTCAGCGCCTGTGCGATCCATTTTATTTACGAAGATCATTCTCGGAACTTCGTATTTGTTCGCTTGACGCCAAACTGTCTCAGTTTGCGGCTGTACACCAGATGAAGCACAAAGAACAACTACCGCACCATCTAGTACACGTAAAGAACGCTCTACTTCGATAGTGAAATCTACGTGTCCTGGGGTATCAATGATATTGATGCGATGGTCGTCAAATTGCGCGTCCATCCCTTTCCAGAAACACGTTGTTGCAGCAGAAGTGATTGTGATACCACGCTCTTGTTCCTGCTCCATCCAATCCATAGTTGCGGCGCCATCATGTACTTCACCGATCTTATGAGAAAGACCTGTGTAGAACAGAACACGTTCTGTTGTGGTGGTTTTGCCTGCATCTACGTGAGCACAAATACCGATATTGCGGTAACGCTCAAGTGGAGTTGTACGTGCCATAAAATCCTCTTAAAGGTTAAGGACAGATTACCAACGGTAATGAGCGAATGCTTTATTCGCTTCAGCCATACGGTGAACGTCTTCACGTTTCTTAACCGCAGTGCCTTTGTTGTCAGCAGCGTCAACGATTTCTTGAGCTAAACGTAAGCCCATAGATTTTTCGCCACGCTTACGTGCAGCGTCTACTAACCAACGCATACCTAATGCGTTGCGACGTACTGGACGTACTTCAACTGGTACTTGATAAGTTGAACCACCAACACGGCGAGATTTAACCTCTACCTGTGGACGGATGTTATCAAGTGCAGTTTCAAAGATTTCTAGGTGCGACTTGCCTGATTTCTCAGCAGCCACGTCTAGCGCACCATAAACGATTTTTTCAGCAGTAGATTTCTTGCCGTCTAACATTACGATGTTAACGAACTTAGCAAGAAGTTCCGATCCGAACTTAGGATCTGGAAGAATTTTACGTTGACCTATTACGCGTCTTCTAGGCATTTTGTATCTCCGGTTTATTCAGGTTTGCTCTTTCGAGTCAATCACCCAAAACAATAATTAATAATATTTAGTGCTTGGCCTTACTAACGGAAAACAATTAGCCTTTAGGGCGTTTTGCACCGTATTTAGAACGAGCTTGACGACGGTCGCTAACGCCTGCACAGTCAAGTGCACCACGTACAGTGTGAAAACGCACACCTGGTAAATCTTTAACACGACCACCACGGATTAGGATTACACTGTGCTCTTGAAGGTTATGACCTTCACCACCGATGTATGAAGTTACTTCGAAACCGTTAGTTAAACGTACACGAGCTACTTTACGTAACGCCGAGTTTGGTTTCTTAGGTGTAGTTGTATATACGCGAGTACATACACCACGCTTTTGCGGACACGCTTTAAGCGCAGCTGAGTTACTTTTAGTAACCTTGCTACGACGTGGCTTACGCACTAGCTGGTTAATAGTTGCCATTTAAATAGCTCCTGAAATTAAAATTACTACTGAAAAAAATAAAAAATCCGCCCTTGTTTTACCAGCATGTTTTAAACGTGCAAGTAAATGGGTGGCGGAATTTTAATGAGCAAAGATTGACCTGTCAACCTAAACCGCTCACAAGGCAGTAGATAACTGCCTTGTAAAACTCTAATCTATTGATTAGATTCGGTTTATTGATTTCCAGATAAATCCGCGTTTAAAGCATCAGTGAGTGCTTGAGTTGCCTCTTCCGCACTTACCGTTTGCTCTTCAACAACGTCTTTTTGCTTACGACGAGCCATACGCTCTTGATGATACGCAAAACCGGTACCGGCTGGGATCAATCGACCCACAATTACGTTTTCTTTCAGACCGCGTAGTTCATCGCTCTTACCATTTACAGCGGCTTCTGTTAGGACACGAGTTGTCTCCTGGAACGAGGCTGCTGAGATGAAAGATTCTGTCGCTAGTGATGCTTTTGTGATACCCATTAACTGGATTTCAAACTTAGCTGGGATCTTACCTTGAGCTTCAAGGTCGCGGTTTGCGATATTAACGCGTGCCACTTCAATTTGCTCACCGGCTAAGAACTCAGTATCACCACCGTCTAGAATGATACATTTACGTAGCATTTGACGAATAATAGTTTCAATGTGCTTATCATTGATCTTAACGCCCTGCAAACGGTAAACCTCTTGCACTTCGTTAACAATGTAATTAGCAACATGAGTCACACCACGTAGGCGTAAGATGTCATGCGGTGATTCTGGACCATCGGCGATAACTTCACCTTTAGACACTTGTTCACCTTCAAACACGTTAAGTTGACGCCACTTAGGAATCATTTCTTCGTAATGATCGCCTTCAGCTGGTGTAATAACTAAACGTTTCTTACCTTTAGTCTCTTTACCGAAGCTAATCGTACCGGTGATTTCAGCTAAGATAGCTGGATCTTTCGGCTTACGTGCTTCAAATAAGTCGGCTACGCGTGGTAGACCACCCGTGATATCACGAGTTTTCGAACCTTCTTGCGGAATACGTGCTAACACGTCACCTGGGTTTGCAGTCGCGCCGTCTGTTACTTCAATCGTAGTGAATGAAGGAAGACGCGTTTCTTGCAAGCCACGCTCATCACTTTCAATGATAAGCTTTGGCTCTTTCGCATTCGCTTTAGCAAGATCTTTAACAACTACACGAGTTAAACCCGTTAGTTCGTCAGTCTGTGCTTCAGTGTTTGAATCATCGATATCGCTGAACGATACTTTTGATTTATGCTCAAGAACGATTGGGTGACTATGCGGGTCCCAAGTAGCAACGATGTCGTTACCTTGAACTTCTGCATTGTCTTGCACTGTTAATACCGCACCGTAAGGTACTTTATAACGCTCTTTCTCACGACCATAGCTATCAATGATAGTGATCTCGGTAGAACGAGAGGTAATAACAATCTTACCGTCTGTATTTAATACATATTTAGCGTTGTGAAGTTTTAATGTACCGTTTGTTTTAACTTGTACATTATTTTCAGCAGACGCTCTTGATGCCGCACCACCGATGTGGAAGGTACGCATCGTAAGCTGTGTACCCGGCTCACCGATTGATTGAGCTGCGATAACACCTACTGATTCACCCGCGTTGATGATATGACCACGTGCAAGGTCACGACCATAACACTTAGCACATACACCAAAGTCGTTATCACAAGTGATAACTGAACGTACGCGAACTTCATCAACTGAGTGCTCTTCTAAAAGGTCACACAGTTTTTCGTCAAGCATGATGTTACGTTCAACAAGTACTGTATTAGTACCTGGTATTACAACATCTTCAGCGACAACACGACCTAGTACACGTTCGCGAAGTGCTTCTACAACGTCACCACCTTCAATTAGCGGTTTCATTGTTAAGCCATCTTCTGTGCCACAATCGTCTTCGTTGATTACCAAATCTTGTGCAACGTCTACTAGACGACGCGTTAGGTAACCCGAGTTCGCTGTTTTCAGTGCTGTATCGGCAAGACCTTTACGCGCACCGTGCGTTGAGATGAAGTACTGAAGTACGTTTAGACCTTCACGGAAGTTAGCCGTGATTGGCGTCTCGATGATTGAACCATCTGGACGTGCCATTAGGCCACGCATACCTGCTAGCTGACGGATCTGAGCGGCACTACCACGAGCACCTGAGTCGGCCATCATAAACACTGAGTTAAATGACGGTTGCTCTACTTCTTCACCTTTTGCATTGATAACCGTGTCTTTTGACAAGTTGGCCATCATTTCACGTGATAAGTTTTCATTTACACGTGACCAGATATCGATAACTTTGTTGTACTTTTCACCAGCCGTTACAAGACCTGATTGGAATTGTTGGTTGATTTCAGTTACTTCAGCTTCAGCTGATTCAATGATTGCTGCTTTAACTGGTGGGATAACTAAGTCATCGATACCAATTGAAACACCAGACTTCATTGCATAGTGGAAACCGGTGTACATGATTTGGTCAGCAAACATAACTGTGTCTTTTAGACCAAGACGACGGTAACACTCATTAATTAAGCCAGAAATCTGCTTTTTACCTAGGGCTTGGTTGATTGACTCATACGGCATGCCTTTTGGTAAAATTAAAGACAGAATCGCACGACCAACAGTAGTATCAATTACGGTTACAGTGTCTTCAACAACACCTTCTTCGTTTTTAACTGATTGGCTAATACGTACTTTCACGATAGCGTGAAGGTCGGCACTACCACTACGGTATGCTTTTTCTGCTTCTTTAGGATCTTTAAATACGGCGCCTTCGCCTTTTGCGTTAATACGATCACGCGTCATGTAATAAAGACCTAATACAACGTCCTGTGAAGGAACGATGATTGGCTCACCATTAGCAGGCGATAAGATGTTGTTTGTAGACATCATTAACGCGCGAGCTTCAAGTTGCGCTTCAATTGTTAGCGGTACGTGTACCGCCATTTGGTCACCATCGAAATCGGCGTTGTACGCCGCACATACTAATGGGTGCAAATGAATCGCTTTACCTTCGATAAGCACAGGTTCAAACGCTTGGATACCCAAACGGTGAAGTGTTGGTGCACGGTTAAGTAATACTGGATGTTCACGAATTACTTCGTCTAGTACATCCCATACTTCCGCTACTTCACGTTCAACCATCTTTTTAGCAGCTTTGATTGTCGTAGCCATGCCACGACGCTCTAATTTGCCATAGATGAATGGTTTGAAAAGCTCTAATGCCATCTTCTTAGGAAGACCACACTGATGAAGCTTAAGTGTAGGACCAACCGTGATTACAGAACGGCCAGAGTAATCTACACGCTTACCAAGTAAGTTCTGACGGAAACGACCTTGCTTACCTTTGATCATATCAGCAAGCGATTTAAGAGGACGTTTGTTAGAACCTGTAATAGCACGACCACGACGACCGTTATCAAGTAGCGCATCGACCGCTTCTTGTAACATACGTTTTTCGTTGCGTACGATAATATCTGGTGCAGCTAAATCTAGTAGACGCTTAAGACGGTTATTACGGTTAATAACGCGACGGTAAAGGTCATTTAGATCAGATGTCGCAAAACGACCACCGTCTAGTGGTACTAATGGACGTAAGTCAGGTGGCAATACTGGAAGTACTGTCATGATCATCCACTCAGGGTTATTACCTGATTGGTGGAACGATTCCATTAACTTAAGACGTTTAGTGATCTTTTTACGCTTAGTTTCAGAGTTAATTGTTGGTAACTCTTCACGCATTTCTGCAATTAATTGAGCAAGATCGAGTTCACGCAGTAAGTCTAATACTGCTTCAGCACCCATCTTCGCTTCAAATTCATCACCGTGCTCTTCAAGTGCATCTAGGTATTCTTCTTCACCTAATAGCTGACCACGCTCAAGCGTTGTCATGCCAGGCTCAGTTACTACGAATGATTCGAAGTAAAGAACACGTTCAATATCACGAAGCGTCATATCAAGCATTAAGCCGATACGTGACGGTAATGATTTTAAAAACCATATATGCGCAACTGGACTTGCCAGTTCTATATGACCCATACGGTCACGACGCACTTTAGTGAGTGTTACTTCAACGCCACACTTTTCACAGATCACACCACGGTGTTTAAGGCGTTTATATTTACCACATAAACACTCATAATCTTTCACTGGGCCGAAAATACGGGCACAGAATAAGCCATCGCGCTCAGGCTTGAAAGTACGGTAGTTAATAGTCTCAGGTTTCTTTACTTCACCGTATGACCATGAGCGAACCATGTCTGGTGAAGCAAGACCAATGCGAATTGCATCGAATTCTTCGGTCTTATTTTGTTGCTTCAGAAACTTAAGTAAGTCTTTCACCTTAGCTCTCCTGTCGGAGTTAATCTTGAGGACGGATGTTCTCGTCCCTACATTCTATTCAGCCATAACAGATGCTGCAGCGCTAACTGCAGCATCTAATTGGCTTAATTTTCTTCCAACTCGATGTTGATACCCAGTGAGCGGATTTCTTTCAACAATACGTTGAACGATTCTGGCATACCTGGTTCCATTTTATGGTTACCATCAACGATGTTTTTATACATCTTAGTACGACCGTTCACGTCATCCGATTTCACTGTTAGCATTTCTTGTAGCGTGTAAGCAGCACCGTAAGCTTCAAGTGCCCATACTTCCATCTCACCAAAACGCTGGCCACCGAACTGTGCTTTACCACCCAGCGGCTGCTGAGTAACAAGGCTGTAAGAACCAGTAGAACGTGCGTGCATCTTATCGTCAACCAAGTGGTTAAGTTTAAGCATGTACATGTAACCTACAGTTACTTGACGTTCAAACTGATCGCCAGTACGGCCATCATAAAGTGTAACCTGGCCACTTCTAGGGTAGCCGCCTAGCTCTAGCATGTCTTTGATTTCGCTTTCTTTCGCGCCATCAAATGCAGGAGTAGCAATCGGTAAACCACCTTTCAAGTTTTCAGCTAAACGACGAATTTCGTCATCAGAGAAACTAGCAATATCCACAACCTGACGAGACTCACCGATCTCATAAGCTTGTTTAATGAATTCGCGTAGCTCATGAAGCTCGCGTTGCTCTTTCATCATTTCTTCTAAGCGCTCACCAATACCACGTGCAGCTAGACCCATATGTGTTTCAAGGATCTGACCGATGTTCATACGTGATGGTACACCTAGTGGATTTAGTACGATATCTACCGTACGACCTTTGTCATCGTATGGCATATCTTCTACTGGTACGATAGTCGAGATAACACCTTTGTTACCGTGACGACCCGCCATTTTATCACCCGGTTGGATACGACGTTTAACAGCTAGGTATACTTTAACAATCTTAAGTACGCCTGGTGCTAAGTCATCACCTTGGGTAATTTTACGACGTTTGTTTTCAAACTTCTTATCGTATTCAGCTTTAAGCTCATCGTACTGTGCAGCTAGTTGCTCAAGTTCAGCTTGCTTGTCTTCTTCAGCAAGGCTTTGAGTTAGTAACTTTTCAGCATTCAGTGACGCTAAGTTGTCTTCATCGAAACCAGCTGCCACAAGTAACTTGCGTGCACGGTCTAAAACACCGGCTTCTAGAATACGGAACTCTTCGTTGAAGTCTTTTTTCGCTTCGCGAAGCTGCATGTCTTCAACTTCTAACGCACGTTTATCTTTTTCAACACCATCACGGGTGAAAACTTGTACGTCGATTACAGTACCAGTTACAGAGTTTGGTACACGTAAAGAGCTGTCTTTAACGTCAGACGCTTTTTCACCGAAGATAGCACGTAGTAGCTTTTCTTCTGGTGTTAATTGCGTTTCGCCTTTCGGAGTCACTTTACCTACTAGGATATCGCCGCCTTTAACTTCAGCACCAATATATACAACACCTGATTCATCAAGCTTGCCTAGTGCAGATTCACCCACGTTCGGTATATCTGCTGTGATCTCTTCTGAGCCTAATTTAGTATCACGGGCAATACACTGTAGTTCTTGAATATGAATAGTCGTTAGACGATCTTCTTCAACTACGCGCTCTGATAGTAAGATTGAATCCTCGAAGTTGTAACCGTTCCATGGCATGAATGCCACGCGAAGGTTTTGACCAAGGGCTAAGTCACCTAAGTCAGTCGAAGGACCATCTGCTAACACATCGCCACGAGTAACCGGTTCACCAACCATGCATGTTGGTTTTTGGTTAATACATGTATTTTGGTTAGAACGTGTGTACTTGGTTAAGTTGTAGATGTCGATGCCCGCTTCACCAGGAATGCGTTCTTCTTCATGTACATTAACAACGATGCGACTTGCGTCGGCATACATTACTTCACCACCACGTTTTGCAACAATCGTTACACCAGAGTCTTTCGCTAGTGTTAACTCAATACCAGTACCTACTAACGGTTTGTCCGCTTTCAATGTTGGTACTGCTTGACGTTGCATGTTTGAACCCATCAATGCACGGTTAGCATCATCGTGTTCTAGGAACGGGATAAGTGCGGCCGCTACAGAGATCACCTGTTGTGGTGATACATCCATATATTGTTGGTCCATGCGACCCATAAAGGTTGATTCACCTTTGTGACGACATGGAATAAGTTCATCTACAAACTCATTGGTTTCAGTTAAGTTTGAGTTCGCCTGTGCGATAACAAACTGACCTTCTTCAATGGCTGATAGGTAATCAACTTCATCAGTTACTACACCGTCTACCACTTTGCGGTAAGGTGTTTCTAAGAAACCGTAGTCATTGGTACGTGCATACGTAGACAATGAGTTAATTAGACCGATGTTTGGACCCTCAGGAGTCTCGATTGGACATACACGACCGTAGTGAGTTACGTGAACGTCACGTACTTCAAAGCCAGCACGCTCACGAGTTAGACCGCCCGGACCTAATGCAGAAATACGACGCTTGTGCGTTACTTCTGATAGCGGGTTATTTTGGTCCATAAACTGTGATAACTGAGACGAGCCGAAGAACTCTTTAACTGCTGCCGAAATAGGCTTAGCATTAATAAGATCTTGTGGCATGATCGCGTCTAGGTCACCTAAGCTTAAACGCTCACGTACAGCACGTTCTACACGTACTAAACCTACACGGAATTGGTTCTCAGCCATTTCGCCAACACTACGTATACGACGGTTGCCTAAGTGGTCTATATCATCAACATCGCCAACACCGTTACGAATAGCAATCAATACTTTCATAACCGCTACGATGTCTTCTTTGCTTAATGTGCCAGGGCCTGTGTCTGAATCGTAACCAACACGGCTATTGAACTTCATACGACCTACTGTTGATAAGTCATAGCGTTCTTCTGAGAAGAATAAGTTCTCAAATAAGGCTTCAGCCGCGTCTTTCGTCGGTGGCTCGCCTGGGCGCATCATGCGATAAATTTCTACTAGTGCTTCTAAACGGTTGCTTGATGAGTCAATGTTTAATGTATTTGACATGTAAGCGCCGCTGTCCACTTCATTGATATATAATGTATCAATAGTAGTGTGACCTGCTTTAACCAATTCAGCCATCATTTCAAGCGTTAGCTCGTCATTTGCAGTCGCGATGATTTCACCTGTTGACTCATCAACATAGTTCTTCGCTAATACACGGCCAATGATGTACTCATGTGGTACTTCTAATTGATTAATGCCTTTTTTCTCGATGCTCTTGATGTGGCGAGCCGTAACACGACGACCGCTTTCAACAAGGACTTCACCGTCTTCGCTCTTGATATCAAAAGCGGCAGTTTCACCACGTAAACGTGAAGGTACAAGTTCCATAAGAACTTTACCGTCAGCAATTTCAAACGCAGTAGTATCGAAGAAGATATCTAGGATTTCTTCACTCGTGTACTCAAGTGCACGTAAGATGATAGACGCCGGTAATTTACGACGACGGTCAATACGTACATATAAGTTATCTTTTGCATCAAATTCGAAGTCTAACCATGAACCACGGTAAGGAATTACGCGTGCGTTATAAAGCACTTTACCTGACGAGTGAGTTTTACCGCGGTCGTTATCAAAGAATACACCAGGGCTACGGTGTAGCTGAGAAACGATAACACGCTCTGTACCATTGATTACAAAAGTACCGGTATCGGTCATGAGCGGAATTTCGCCCATGTAAACTTCTTGCTCTTTAATGTCTTTAACTGTGCCTGGAGCTTCTTTGTCCATTACTACAAGACGCAGTTTCACGCGAAGTGGAGCAGAATAAGTCACACCGCGAATTTGACATTCTTTTACATCGAATACTGGCTCACCAATACGATAACTTACGTATTGAAGCTCAGAATTTCCCGAGTAGCTTTTAATTGGGAACACAGAACGGAAGGCAGCTTCCAAACCATGATCGCCATCAGCGTCCGGGACTAAGAATTTTTTAAACGATTCTAACTGCGTCGACAGTAAGAAAGGTATATCCAAAACTTGTGGACGTTTACCAAAATCCTTACGGATACGTTTCTTTTCAGAATAAGAGTAAGCCATGGGGTTCCTCAGCTTGCTGATCTTTGACCCGACCTGTTCTTGTAAGAACAGACTTAACTGGCATCTATGCCAAGATGTACAACATTTAACTGTTGTTCCAACTTAATCCCACCTCAACACTAGCAAACTATAAAGCGTTGAAATTAAAGAATAAATCAGATTTTATTTGCGCTATAAGAATAGTCGCTCTATAGCGCAAAAAGGCCGGTGATTAAATAATCACCAGCCCTTGCCTGATTTCTCAGGCAGCGAACCTAGCAAAAGCTAGATTACTTAACCTCAACTTCAGCACCAGCTTCAGTAAGTTCTTTAGCAAGAGCTTCAGCTTCTTCCTTAGAAATACCTTCTTTAACTGGAGTTGGAGCAGCTTCAACAAGTGCTTTAGCTTCTTTTAAGCCAAGACCAGTTGCGCCACGAACAGCTTTGATTGCCGCAACTTTATTAGCGCCAGCGCCAGTAAGGATTACGTCAAATTCTGTTTTCTCTTCAGCAGCTTCAGCAGCAGGACCTGCTACCATAGCAGCTGCAGCAGTTACGCCGAATTTTTCTTCCATTGCTTCAACTAGAGCAACAACGTCCATTACTGACATTTCAGCAATTGCGTCAAGGATTTGGTCTTTAGTTACAGACATTACAAATTTCCTAATAATTAACGGACTCTAAGGTCCAAATAAATTTACACCGAAAGGGATTAAACAACTTAAAATTAAGCAGCTTGCTCTTCTTTCTGTACACGTACTGCTTCAATTGTTTTACACAATTTGCCAGCAGACGCTTCTTTCATAGCGCTCATTAAGCGTGCAACAGCTTCGTCGTATGTAGGTAGAGTTGCAAGCATAGCTGCGTCTACTACATTACCTTCAAAAGCGGCCATCTTAAGTTCGAAATGCTCATTCTTTTTCGCGAAATCTGAGAAGATACGCGCAGCAGCACCTGGGTGCTCTGATGAGAAAGCGATTAAGCTTGGACCAACTAATGAGTCAGAAAGGCACTCAAACTCTGTACCTTCAAAAGCACGTTTTGCTAAAGTGTTACGGACAACTTTCATCCAAACACCATTTGCACGAGCTTCTTTACGAAGGGCAGTGATTGCACCAACTGTTACACCACGAGAATCTGCAACAACTGCAGAAAGAGCACCATTGGCTGCTTCGTTGACTTCAGCAACAATTGCTTTTTTGCCTTGAAGATTTAAAGCCATGGGTGTTACTCCTGGTTTAATGGGTTACCGTTTATCGGCTTCCCTGTTTTACTCTTCCCCATCAATAAAGATGGAGATGCTTTTTACGGCGAGAGCCAGAAGATTAGGAAAAATCTATCTGGGGATTCACACCGTCTACGTAGGTAATATTAAGGCCGAAGCCGCCTACGGTCTTGGACGGAAGCCCAATTTATCGCGTTGCCCAAAGGCGCTTCGAAATTATGGACTTCAACCCGAATTCTTTACTTTGCGATTAACTAAATTAATCAACAAAATGGCGCAAAATTATAGTACAAATTTCACGCCATGTAAACACTCAATTAAGCAACAACTGTGCTTAAAGTGCTTTGGTCAACAGAAACACCTGCGCCCATTGTTGTAGAGATAGTTACTTTCTTCAAGTAAACACCTTTAGCTTGAGAAGGTTTAGCCTTCTTAAGCGCAACAATTAGAGCTTCAAGGTTTTGTTGTAACTGCTCAGCAGTGAAATCAACCTTACCAATCGTAGTATGGATGATACCATTTTTGTCATTGCGGTAACGCACTTGACCTGCTTTCGCATTTTTAACTGCTTCTGCAACGTTAGGTGTTACAGTACCAGTTTTAGGGTTTGGCATTAGACCACGTGGGCCTAAGATTTGACCTAGTTGACCAACAACACGCATAGCGTCTGGTGATGCAACAACAACGTCAAAATTCATCTCGCCTTTCTTAACTAGTTCAGCAAGATCTTCCATGCCTACTAATTCAGCACCGGCTTCTTTTGCAGCTTCTGCATTAGCGCCTTGAGTGAATACAGCAACACGAACGTCACGACCAGTACCGTTAGGTAGTACAGTCGCACCACGAACGTTTTGATCAGATTTACGAGCATCGATACCAAGGTTAACAGCAACGTCAACACTTTCTACGAATTTAGCTGTCGCTAATTCTTTTAAAAGAGCAACTGCTTCGTTAATTTCGTAATCTTTAGTTACTTCCACTTTTTCGCGGATAGTACGCATACGTTTAGTTAATTTAGCCATTATCTTAGTCCTCTACGTTCAAGCCCATCGCACGCGCAGAACCTGCGATAGTGCGAACCGCAGCTTCTAAATCAGAAGCTGTAAGGTCTGGTTTCTTTGTCTCAACGATTTCTTCAAGTTGAGCACGAGTTACTGTGCCTACTTTTTCAGTGTTAGGACGGCCTGAACCAGATTTGATACCTGCAGCTTTCTTAAGTAAGTAAGCAGCCGGTGGCGTTTTCATGTCGAACGTAAATGAACGGTCGCCGTAAACAGAGATCACTACAGGAACTGGAGCGCCTTTTTCGATAGATTCTGTACGTGCGTTGAACGCTTTACAGAATTCCATGATGTTTACACCGTGTTGACCTAGTGCTGGACCTACTGGAGGACTAGGGTTAGCCATACCAGCAGCAACTTGTAGCTTGATTAGAGCTTCAACTTTCTTAGCCATTATAAATACCTCATTAGGTGGGTCTTAGCCTTGTGCGCGCGAGGACGCGTACTCTAGCGGCTTCCCAGTTTAAAAATTGGTTTCTCACTTTTTAGTAAACAGTTAAACAAACGTTTTCCCTGAATACAAAAAGGCCGCTGATTATAAGTTAATCAGCGGCCTTTTTCAAGCTTCGTGCCAAAAATTAAGAAACTTTTAACACAACGCTTTAAATCAATTACTTATCTTGTTCAACTTGACCAAACTCAAGTTCAACTGGCGTAGAACGACCAAAAATAAGTACCGATACTTTTACGCGGCTCTTTTCGTAGTCAACTTCTTCAACCACACCACTAAAGTCAGCAAATGGACCATCAGTAACACGAACCACTTCACCTGGTTCAAATAATGTTGCTGGTTTAGGCGCTTCAGCGTTTTCTTGTAGGCGATTAAGAATGCGATCAGCTTCTTTAGAACTAATTGGTGCAGGACGGTCTGATGTGCCACCAATAAAGCCCATAACACGTTCAGTGCTATTTACTAAGTGCCAGCTTGCATCGTTCATATCCATTTGTACTAGTACGTAACCTGGGAAGAATTTACGCTCAGACTTACGCTTTTGACCAGCACGCATCTCAACTACTTCTTCAGTAGGAACTAATACTTCACCAAAGCTATCTTCTAGGCCTTTGATTTTAATGTGCTCTAATAATGTTTGAGCAACACGCTTCTCATAACCTGAGAAAGCTTGTACTACGTACCAACGTAGTTTCTTTTCGTTATTCTCATCCGACATGGGATCAGATCTCCAATCCAGTTAAAAAGCCTACAGCGCGGAATAAAATGCCATCTAATCCCCAAAGGATAAGTGCCATAATCACTGTTGCAACCATTACGATTAATGTCGTGTGCGTTGTTTCTTGACGCGTTGGCCAAATTACTTTGCGTACTTCAATACGCGCTTCTTTAGCAAAAGCAAGGAATGTACGTCCCTTAAAAGTTTGCGAAGCAATAGCTAAACCCGCCGCTATTGCAACCACAACGCCAATAGCACGTAGTAATACAGACTGATCTGCAAACATATGATTACCAACGACTGCGCCTGCAAGTAGCGCAATTGCTACTAACCACTTTACTGACTCCATCCCACTTGATGGTGTTTCTATATTCGTGCTCATAATATTATTACCTTAACTACAGACACAACAACCCTGCACGTCGACAGGGTTAATCCATTAAAATCTAAACTTAAAAACAAGCTTACTCAAACCGATTTTTAGTTCTAGACTTTATTCACTTTGTAAAAATTGGCAGGGGCGGAGAGATTCGAACTCCCAACCGTCGGTTTTGGAGACCGCTGTTCTACCAATTGGAACTACGCCCCTGCAAAGTGGATGCCTATTATACTTACGCAATCCATTAACACAAGAGTAAAAAGATACCCATAACTTAAAATCTCATTGGCCACACTCAAAATCAAACTTAACATTAATAAAAAAGCAGTTTATGATTGTTTCACTTTTAGGAATATTAATAGCACAAGGAAGCGGGTGCATTTACTTCATACACTTTACAAAATCGTGATTCTAAGCGTTTTATGCTTATTTCACAGTGCACTCGTCGCGCGCGCTATTCACTTAGATACATATTCTAGTGAACAGGGGTTATCGCAAAATTCGATTACTTGCAGTATCACTGACAAGCAAGGGTTTCACTGGTTTTCGACACAAGGCGGTCTTAATCGCTTTGATGGTTATGAGTTTAAACGCTTTAAGTCTCACCCTACTGAGGCTAGCATTTCAGGAAACTGGGTCACCGATTGTCTGGCTGCCGATCAACATGCTATTTGGTTTTCTACCGCCAGTAATGGTTTAAATTTACTTGATACTCAAACCGGCCAATTTAAGGTTTTTAATACGCACACTGAGTTGGCTATTACTGATAACCGCATTTGGTCATTGGCTTCAGATAGCCTAAATAATATTTGGTTAGGCCATGAGCATGGAAAGTTAACGCGTCTAAATATAGTCAAGAATGAAGTAGAGTCGCTTAGCTATAATAGCCCCGAGCAAGCTAATACAGTCATACAAGATATTGTTATAGATACACAACAAAATGTCTGGTTAGCAACCAACGAAGGATTAATTAAGTTTAACCCAAAGCATAAAACCTTTAATCACATTGCAGGAAGTCATAAAAATTTATGGCGGCTGCAATTAAATGCACAAGGGCAGCTATTAGTAGCAAGCAAACAAGGGCTTAGCCTATTTAACCCTAAAACAGAGGCTTTTCTAGAGTTTGCTCAGTTTGCAGGTGTATGGATCACCGATATCTTAGTTGACGACACCGATACCTTGTGGCTAACAAGTTATGGTAAAGGTTTATTTTACAAAACAGAGCAAAGTACATCTAAAAATAATTTTCAGCACATACCGCACAATAAGCAGCAACTAAATGGGCTTGCTAATGATTACTTATTGTCACTTTATCAAGATCGGTTCGGTATCATTTGGATTGGTACAGATGGCTATGGGTTACAACGTTATGATAAAAAGCAAAATCAATTTTCGCATCAACAGCACTTGAGCGATGATGACAATACCATTAGTCATAATTTTGTTCGCGCTCTACTCAAAGATACACAAGGCCAATTATGGGTTGGTACTCGTGACGGTTTAAACAAACAAACCGACACAGGTTTTAAGCACTATAAAGTTAACTCAAAATTACAAAGCGGCCTAACCAATAATAATGTCTTTAGCCTGCATGAAGATAACAAGCAGCGACTTTGGATTGGCACTTATGGCGGCGGATTACTGCAATATAAACCAACTGAAGATAATTTTATTACCTATACAATGCAAAGCCATCAGCTTAGCAGCGATCGTGTTTATGCGATAACGAGCGATCCTAAAGGAAATTTATGGCTAGGTAGCAATCAAGGTTTAACACGCTTTAATCCCGACACCTTAGAGGTTCAACATTACAAGCACGACAACTCGACTAATAGTCTTGCTAACAATACCGTGTTTACTCTGCTTTTTGATCAAAATACAAACGGATTATGGGTCGGGACGCGTGCAGGTTTAGATTATCTAAGCATGGAAGATGAATCATTTACTCATTACCCCGCCAATCAGGTATCGCAAACTGGTTTAAGCCATAATATGGTCACCTCTTTGCACCTACAAAATAACGATACTTTATGGGTGGGTACCTTTGGTGGTTTAAACCGCCTTGATAAAAAAACACAAAAAATCTCTTACATTACCGAACATGATGGATTACTAAACGATAATATTTTTGCCATTAAAGATGATAGTAAAGGCTACTTATGGCTAAGCAGTAACCAAGGACTGACTCGCTATAATCCCACGAATCAAGCTATGCAGCATTTTTTACCTCGTGACGGCGTGCAGCATAATTCGTTTATTTTAGGTGCTGCTTTTCAAGCACCTGATGGCGAGCTATTTTTTGGCGGAATCAATGGCTTTAATCAGTTTTACCCTAGTAAACTGCAACTGAGTACTTCAGCACCAACCCCGGTATTAACTGAGCTATTAATTTACAACCAAGCAAGTGAAACAAAAAACTACTTAACAGATAAAAAACAGCCCGCAAAACTAATAAACCATACTAAAAAACTCTCTTTTCCAACCAGCCAAGGGGTCATTGGCTTTAAATATGCCGCCATTAATAACGCTTCATCGGCTAATCAATACCAGTATGCTTACAAGCTAAATGGTTTAGATAAGCAATTTATCTATACCGATGCAAGCCAACGACAAGTTAACTATTCACAGCTAAGTGCAGGTAACTATCAATTACAATTAAAAGTAAAAGATCAATACGGGCAATGGAGCAAAGTTCACACTATGCTAAAGCTGACAGTGACGCCTCCTTGGTGGCAAACGCAATTAGCCTATGCGGCTTATTTTATAATAGTTTTGATTATTACATGGTTAATTTTAGCGTCACGCTATCGAGCTAAAACCGCAGAGCAACTCATTCAACAAGAAAGAAAGCTCAATCAACTAAAGACCCAATTTTTAGATAACATCAGTCATGAACTTAAAACGCCATTGAGCTTAATTTTAGCGCCAGTAGAAAACTTACAACAGCAACAACTTGGTGCTCAAGCACAACAACAAGTTTCTATAATTAAGCGCAACGGGCACCGCCTTCTTAATTTAATCAATGAGTTATTACAGTTAAGTCAGCGTCCAAGTTCGGCTACAGAGTATGTATCCGCTTATTCTTTAAGCCCTTTTGTAGCGCAAATAGTAGACGACTTTGCTATTTTGTTTGCCCAAAAAAATATTAATTTTTCCTTTAAAGACACGACGCAACAGCCTAGTTACATAAATTTAGAAACTAAACATACTTTATCTATTATTGATAATTTATTGACCAATGCACTTAAATACACCCCATCAGATGGAACCGTTAATCTAACGCTTTCTAACACAAACAATAATGTTGTTATAACGGTATCTGATACTGGTATTGGTATTGAAGAGCACCAGCAAGCGCTTATTTTTGAACGCTTTACTCGTATTGCAACACACAACCAAACAGGCAGTGGTATAGGTCTCGCTCTGGTTAAGCAGCTTGTAGAGCAATACGACGGGCAAATTTCATTAGCCAGTAAAATAAACAAAGGAAGTTGTTTTACAGTCACGTTGCCATTGTGTGAATCAGATAACTTATTAACGGATAAACAACTAGCGTCCTCTCAAACTATGCTGGTAGAAAACAACAAAAAACTACTCATTGTTGAAGATAACGAGGAAATGCGTGAGTTACTGGTTTCATTATTTAGTGATAACTACACCTGCTTCACCGCTAATAATGGAGAAGAAGGGCTAGTGCTGTGCCAAACTCAAATGCCCGATATAGTGCTCAGTGACGTAATGATGCCTACGATGGATGGATATCAACTTCTCAGTGCCATTCGCTCAGATATCTCTATTAATCATATCCCTGTTTTATTACTCTCTGCCAAAGCAGACAATCGCAGTCGAATAAAGGGGCTTGATTTGCTGGCCGATGACTACCTGTGTAAACCCTTTGAAGCATCATTATTAAAAAGTCGGGTTCATGGCTTATTAGGCATTCGTGATGCGTTAAATAAGCACCTAATAAAACAGTTATCAGCCCAAGCACATGCTGTGACCTTAGATGTACAAATAGAGCAGAATAAAGATTACACGTTTACAGAACGCTTAAAAACAATCTTGCGTGAAAATTACCAAAATGAACTGTTTAGCGTGGAAGAGTTTGCCAGTGCAATGTGTTTGAGCCCTCGTGCACTGCAATTAAAAATGAAAGCACTTTTTGACATTACACCCAGCGATTACATTCGCAATACCCGCTTAGAATATGCAGCAAAATTATTAACTGATAGCGACTTAACCATAGGTTTAGTTGCAGATAACACCGGCTTTAGCTCTCAAAGTTACTTTGCCCGTTGTTTCAAAGCCAAATATTCACTTACACCAAAACAATACAGAGAAGCGCAAACATGTAAAAGTAATTAGCTTCGCGTGTGTACTCAAAGCTTTCGCCTGAGTACTATTTTTAAGCTACTGATTTATTTAAATTAACCTTAATTAGCCATTGCTAAAAAAATAACTACAAATGTAATTAAGCACATAAATTAAGGAAAATCCTATGCTCTCATCCATACAAAAAACGCTACTTGCCACAGCATTAATAACCAGCTTAAGCGCATGCCAAAGCACCTCAACAAACGTTACTTCAAATCAAAACTCGCCTGACATTAATGAAGTAAGCAAACAGCAATACAATGGCCCTAAAGCACGTATCGCCGTGGCGCGTTTCACTGATAAGTCGAATAACTCTAGATGGTGGCGAAAAGAAATTGGTGAAGGTATGGCAGATCAACTTACCACCGCACTTGTTGGCACTAATCGCTTTATTGTATTGGAGCGCCAAGCACTAGACGCTGTACTTTCAGAGCAAGATTTAGCTGTATCAGGCAGAGTGAGTGCACAATCGGGTGCTGCGTATGGCGAAATTGAAGGCGCTGAGATTGTCGTCGTTGCAGCGGTTACTGAATTTGATGATGACAGTTCAGGGGCAAGTGTTGGTTCAGGCGGCTTTATTGGTGATGTGTTTAGTTCTGTTTCAGCTGGCTTTTCTGGATCGCACATGGCTATTGATTTACGCTTAATTGATACGCGCACTTCACGTATTCTGGCCGCTACTAGCGTTGAGGGTGGTAGCAAAGATTTTGATTTTACCAGCGCAGCGACTAACTTTGGTGGCGCACTCGTTGGAGGAAGCCTTAGTGGTTGGTCAGACACTCCAAAAGAAAAGGCACTACGAGAAGTAATAATTAAAGCCGTTGAATTTTTAGAAACTAAAATTCCAGATACCTACTATCGTTATAACCAAAACAACACGCTTGCAGCAGGCTATACAGCGCCACCGCCGCCAAAAGTAACTAGTAAAAAAGCAGCACCTGCTGCCGTCGCTGTCGATGTGCCGAATCATAGAATGCCACATTACGAAAAAATGGACTTGGCTATGTCTCGTATGAACTTGGTTTGCTTAGGGTATTTAAAAAACCAACCTAATTATGAAGAGTTTGAAACTGAAGACGTTAAGTACGACCGTCAAACTGTATTAGCACTGCGCGAGTATCAACAAGAGAAGAGCTTGAAAGTAACGGGCCTTGCCGATGAAACAACAAAGAAATCTTTAGATGACTCAAAATGTTTAGCAAAAACTCAACAGTCAGGGCTAGAAAGCTTAGGCAACATGTTTAAGTTTAACTAATCAGCATCTTTGATTTTTAATTAAGCAATAAAAAAGCGGCTACTCTATAGCCGCTTTTAATCTACTCGTAATAACTCACCGCGATAAAAATCACACAGTAACCATATTTGTTCAAATTGATGGGTATTTGGAAAACATACTTTTTTGACTGCCGCTTCAAAGTCGCTCTTATGCCAAATAGTACTAGCGTTACGAATTAACAACCACGTACGCTTTGAATAATAACGCTTAGTCGCTTTTTGTTTTAATAAGCGCTCCAACGCTGATTGCAACCGGTGTTCGCTTGGTTGTTGCGCCATGTCGGCTAAATCACGCTGCATTTGTATCGACAGTGGCCGGCCTAACACGGCCATGGCTTCCGTTTCACTGGCGTATAAATGCGCCACCTCTATATCGAGTTTCTGATTTTCTTGATAACAGCTTACATCGGGTCTATTTGGTTCATTGTGCCAAATATGGCGCATATGAATTCCCATTTGCTGTTCATAACATCGCAAAAACAACTTGGCCGCATCGTGCTCTAATTGTTGTTTTTCGGCATCACTGCTGCGCTTCATTCAACACCTTATAAACGTCATTTAACAGCGATGAAGCGCCAAACCTAAATGTTTCTGGTGCTAAATAATCATGCCCCATAATCTCGGTTGCTAGTTGCAAATAAGCATTTGCATCTACTGCGGTCTTGACTCCACCAGCAGCCTTAAAACCAACTCGCTTTGATGATTTTTTGATGGCTTTAAGCATTATTTCAGTTGCTTCAAGCGTGGCATTTACTGCTACTTTTCCTGTACTGGTTTTTACAAAATCAGCTCCGCCTTGAATGGCAAGCTCGGTTGCTTGAGTAATAAATGCTGCTGTTTTTAGCTCGCCAGTTTCAATGATCACTTTGAGCTTAGCACGGCTGCCACATACCTTTTTACTTTCACTAACGTATTCCAGCACGATATCGGCTTCACCTTTTAAAAGCGCTTTATAAGGAATAACTAGGTCAATTTCATCGGCCCCCCGCTCTATGGCTATCAGGGTTTCATTGAGTACTTCATTGAGTGGCGCATCACCAGAGGGAAAGTTAGTTACGGTGGCCACCTTTACATGGCTCAATAAGCGATTAGCAAGTGCTATTTTAGCGTCATCAACAAATTCACTAAACACACAAAGCGCAGCAGGCGTGCCTAGCTTAGGGTTTATACTGTTTACTAATGCGTTAATACTGGCTTGACTATCATCAGTGTTTAAACTGGTTAAGTCCATTAAGCTAACGGCTAGCGTGGCGTTTTGAGTATTGTTTGTCATTTTATGCCTATGAAATTGTGTGACCTTAAACTATATAAGAGCATCATAGCTTAAACTTGCTATAGCTCATAACCAAACACTATAAGCGCGTTTTTTATACTAAATGTCACTCTACCCCTTACTAAATACGATTTAGACCTAAAAAACATGATTCATATAACTTTTAAGAATATCAACTAAGATTTAATTATTTTTTACTTATCAATAGCCACTATATTCTGCTTCTCAGTTAAACACTTTATTATTTTTTAGGGGCGTTATTCAGTGCAATATTTACCTATCTTTACCAAACTCGACAACAAACCCGTATTGGTTGTTGGCGGTGGAGAGGTTGCCTTGCGAAAATGCCGTGCGTTTTTAAAAGCACGTGCCGATGTAACGCTAGTTGCCCCTTGGTTTTGCGAAGAATTAAAAGAACATGCGCATAATAATGAAGTAACATTAATTGATGCCTATTTTGAAGAGTCGCATCTTGATGGCAAAATTTTGATTATTGCCGCCACCGACAACGATGAAGTAAACAACACCGTATTTGAACTCGCCAATGCGCGTAATGTGTTTGTGAACGTGGTGGATGATCAACCTAAATGTACCTTTATTTTCCCCTCTATTGTTGATCGCAACCCAATTACCATTGCGATTTCAAGTGCAGGTACCGCGCCGGTTTTAGCAAGGCGCTTACGTGAAAAGCTCGAAACACTTATTCCGCAGCATATCGGCCCACTCGCTAACTTGGTCGGTGGCTTTCGCCATAAAGTAAAGCAACGCTTTAAACATTTTGCTGATCGTCGCCAATTTTGGGAAGGCGTGTTTGATTCATCAGTAGTAAGCAAAGTCCAAACCGGTGATACCCATGGCGCTGAGCAACAACTAGAGCAAATGCTAGATGCCAAAGTTGAACCAGAAGGCGAAGTATACGTAGTCGGTGCAGGCCCAGGCGATCCAGAGCTACTCACACTAAAAGCGCTGCAACTAATGCAACAAGCCGATGTGGTGGTATATGATTACTTGGTATCCGATGAGATCATGGAATTAGTGCGTCGCGATGCCGATTTAATCTGTGTGGGTAAGCGCTTAGGCGATCACAGCGTAGCTCAAGAAGATACAAATAAGATGTTGGTTGATTTAGCACAACAAGGTAAAAAAGTGTGCCGAATTAAAGGGGGCGACCCATTTATTTATGGCCGTGGTGGCGAAGAAGTCCAAGTACTGGCAGCCAATAACGTAAATTACCAAATAGTGCCAGGTATAACGGCAGCCGCGGGATGTAGTGCCTACGCAGGTATTCCTTTAACGCATCGCGACCATGCTCAGGCTATTCAGTTTGTTACCGGACACTGCAAAAAAGAAGGACAAGAACTTAATTGGCAGTCGCTTGCACAAAAAAACCAAACACTGGCTATTTATATGGGGGTGATTAAATCGCCGCATATTCAAGCCGAGCTATTAAAACATGGGCGAGCAGCAACAACACCAGTGGCCATAATTGAAAACGGCACACGCAAAAATCAACGTGTTGTCACAGGACAGTTAGACCAATTAGCGCAGCTCATTGAGCAACATCAAATTATTTCACCCGCTTTACTGATTATTGGTGAAGTAGCTTCGCTGCATCAAGAATTACACTGGTTTGGCGAAAAAGCACAGATCAGTAGCTTTGCTCAACCGCTGACAGACGTAGCGTAGTTTAACAGATTTTAATTTAATCATTTTAGTAGGACGACCAACAATGGCTTTAACTCACCTTCAGCAACTTGAAGCTGAAAGTATCAAAATCATGCGCGAAGTCGCCGCTGAGTTTGAGAACCCAGTTATGCTTTACTCAATCGGTAAAGACTCATCGGTACTTTTGCATTTAGCTCGTAAAGCATTTTACCCTGCAAAAATTCCGTTTCCGTTATTACACGTAGACACCAACTGGAAGTTTCGTGAAATGATTGAGTTTCGCGACCGTTTAGCCAAAGAGTATGGCTTTGATTTAATCGTACACAAAAACCCTGAAGGCATCGAAATGGGTGTAGGCCCATTCACCCATGGTTCGGGTAAACATACCGATATCATGAAAACCCAAGGATTAAAGCAAGCGCTCAACAAGTACGGTTTTGATGCAGCATTTGGTGGCGCACGCCGTGATGAGGAAAAATCACGGGCTAAAGAGCGCGTGTATTCATTTCGTGATAAACACCATCGCTGGGATCCTAAAAACCAACGTCCTGAGCTTTGGAATACCTATAACAGCCAAGTGAATCCAGGTGAGAGTATTCGAGTATTCCCACTATCTAACTGGACTGAACTAGATATTTGGCAATACATTTATCAAGAAAATATCGAAATGGTGCCACTGTACCTTGCTAAAGAGCGCCCTGTAGTAGAACGCGACGGTACCTTAATCATGGTAGATGACGATCGCATGCCGCTTAATGAAGGTGAAGTACCACAAATGAAGTCGGTTCGCTTTAGAACCTTAGGCTGTTATCCACTCACTGGCGCGGTTGAATCAACGGCAAGCAGCCTAACAGAAATTATTGAAGAAATGTTGCTATCGTCGTCATCTGAACGTGAAGGTCGGGTGATTGATCATGATTCAGCAGGCTCTATGGAGAAGAAAAAACGTGAGGGGTATTTCTAATGTCTAACCTAAATAACGATACATTTAACGAAGTAAAAGAAATTGGTATAGACGCTTACCTAGCACGTCAACAAGATAAAAGCTTATTACGTATGCTAACGTGTGGCAGCGTGGATGATGGTAAATCAACCCTAATTGGCCGCCTACTGCACGATAGTCACCAAATTTATGAAGATCAGCTAGCTGCACTTCATAAAGATAACGAAAAAGTAGGTAATGCCGGTGAAGAACTTGATTTAGCATTGTTAGTTGATGGCCTACAAGCTGAGCGTGAGCAAGGCATAACAATTGACGTAGCGTACCGTTATTTCTCAACCGCTAAGCGTAAGTTTATTATTGCCGACACCCCTGGGCATGAGCAGTACACCCGTAACATGGTAACGGGTGCATCAACCAGTGATGTTGCCATTATTTTAGTGGATGCACGTTATGGCGTGCAGGTACAAACTAAGCGCCATAGCTTTATTTGTGACTCATTAGGCATCAAACAGTTTGTGGTTGCGGTTAACAAAATGGATATTGTTGATTTTGACGAAACCGTTTATGAAAAAATTAAAGCCGATTATTTAAAATTTGCCGAGCAACTTAACGTATCAAACATTAAGTTTGTGCCTATGTCGGCGCTTAAAGGCGATAATGTAGTAACTCGCTCTGCACACACTCCTTATTACACCGACAAACCATTGCTTGAGCTGTTAGAAGACTCACCAGCAGCTGAAATCGACACTGGTTTTGAAGCGCGCCTTCCGGTGCAGTATGTGGTACGTCCTAATTTAAACTTCCGTGGTTTTCAAGGCACGCTGACCTCAGGTAAATTACGCGTTGGCGATGAGATAAAAGTACTGCCTTCAGGTAAAACATCCAATATTAAAGAGATTGTTACTTTTGATGGCAACCTCGACACCGCCGAAGCAGGCCAAGCAATCACGGTTACTCTTAATACTGAAATAGATATTAGCCGAGGGGACGTTATTGTGCCTGCGAATTCGCAAGCGCAAGTAACCAACCAATTACAGGCTAAAATTGTATGGATGCACGAATCGCCATTAGTACTAGGTAAAAGCTATAACTTAAAACTAGGCAGCAAAAACACCTCGGCTATGGTCACAAAAATAGACCACACTATTGATGTAAACACCCTAGAGCATGGCAGCGCAGATTCATTACAATTAAACGAAATTGCGATTGTGACACTGGAGCTCACCGAGACTATTTTAGCGGATCAGTACCATCACAATCACGAAACAGGTTCGTTTATTCTTATTGACCGTTTATCAAACTTAACGGTTGCAGCAGGAATGATAGAACAGGTACTACAAAGTGAAGAAAATGCGGGACAATTTAGCGACTTTGAAGTTGAGTTTAATGCCCTCGTACGCAAACACTTTCCACATTGGCAAGCGCTTGATATTTCAAAGCTATAACGTTTAATAACCGCCTGTTAGGAATATTTAAAGCATGGTAGAACAGCTCATTTTAACAGGCATTATGTTGCTTTTAGTCGGGTGCCTATTTGGCACCCGTATTAACCCTGCGTGGTTATTTGTCAGTGCCATAGGCACCAGCTACCTAGCGGGGTTAATTGACTTAGAAAGCATGCTGGTTAATTATACTAACCCATCATTAATTACCTTAGTGTTATTAATTTTAGTGTCGATAGCGATAGAAAAAACCACGCTTATTCAACGCTTAGCTAAATCGTTATCCAGTGGCAGTTTAGTTAAATCAGTGACCAAGCTTGGGCTTTCTACAGCGTTTTTGTCTTCCTTTACTAACAATACCGCGGTGGTTGCCTCCTTAATTACCGCCATAAAAGATAACCCAAACCACTCCCCTTCAAAGCTGTTGCTACCCTTGTCGTACACCGCAATTTTAGGCGGTACTATTACACTCATCGGTACCTCTACTAACTTAATCGTAAATGGCTTTGCAGTAGATGCGGGGATGGCGCCATTAGGCTTTTTTGATTTTACCTTAGTGGGTTTAGGCGCACTCAGTGTGGGCTTAATCACTATTTTAGTGATGCTAAAATGCCTGCCCGACAACGGCAAAAATAGCCAAGAGGTGGTGCCTTTTTATTTAGAAGGGAAAGTACAAACCGGCTCTAAACTAATAAACCGCACCGTAGAAGAAAACGGTTTACGCGATTTAAAAGACTTGTTTTTGGCTGAAATTATTCGCGATGGCAATCGCATTTGCGCCGTGACCCCCCAACATATTATTCAACAAGACGACATACTGCTGTTTGTAGGCGATATAAAGTCGGTACCTTTGCTCACTCGCTTTGACGGCTTAAAAGTGGTGCACGACAAACACGAAAAAGACATAGAACACCTCGTTGAAGTTGTCGTTAGTCAGTCGTCTAAATTAATTGGCAAAACGGTAAAAGAAGCCCGCTTTAGAGAGCAATTTCATGCGGCCGTTATTGCTATTCGCCGTGGTCATGACCGCTTACAAGGCGGGCTTGGGCAAGTGCGCTTACAAGCGGGTGACTCATTAATCCTCGCCCCTGGTAAAAGCTTTTATGATTTAACTAACTTAAAACGCGAATTTGTGTATATTTCAGGGCTTGATTTACAAACCCACCTCGGTGCAAAGCAATCAAATATTGTGTTGTTAAGCTTTGCGGGTGTGCTGGGATTAAGTATTTTAGGTGCAGTACCGCTGGTTAAAGGCTTGTTAGTGTTACTTATTGGCCTAATGCTGTGTGGTACTATTAAGCTGAGCGAAATAAAGCGTCGCTTTCCTATTGAGTTACTTGCCGTAGTAGGCAGTGCCATAGGTTTAGCTAAGCTGATGATAGGCACCGGCCTTGCTGGGCAAATATCAGACGCCATGTTTGTAGTGCTTGGCGACTTTGGCCCTTATGGCGCGTTTATCGCAATCTTTTTAATGACGGTGTTATTTACCGAATTGATCACTAATAACGCCGCAGCGGCACTGTCGTTTCCGGTTGCCTACTCATTGGCTATTGGCTTTAACGTAGAACCTTTGCCGTTTATTATGGCGGTTGCATTTGGTGCCTCAGCCAGCTTTATTTCACCTTTTGGTTATCAAACTAACTTAATGGTTTATAGCGCGGGTAACTACCGACTAAAAGACTATGTAATGATGGGGCTACCCCTTTCTATTATTTATTCAATTACCGTACTAACTTTGATCCCGCTGGTATTTCCGTTTTAATGCCCGCGCTTATAGCATAAAGAGACACAGCAAATGGATAACAATATTGTTTGGCATAATTACGCCATCACTAAAGTACAGCGCAGCGAACAAAAAAAGCATAAGAGCGCTATTATATGGTTTACTGGTTTTTCTGGCTCAGGTAAAAGCACCGTTGCGAATGCTTTAGAAGCGGCACTCAATCAGCAAGGCGCGCACACGTACCTACTTGATGGCGACAATGTACGCCATGGTTTATGTAAAGATTTAGGCTTTAGCGATGCCGATCGCGTTGAAAATATCCGCCGCGTAGGCGAAACCGCCAAGCTAATGGTTGACGCTGGTTTGTTAGTCCTTACTGCGTTTATATCTCCTTTTAAAGCTGAGCGTGACATGGTTCGTGAATTAGTAGATGAGGGTGAATTTATCGAAGTTTTTATCGACACCCCTCTTGAGGTGTGCGAAAGCCGCGATCCAAAAGGCTTATATAAAAAGGCGCGCGCCGGTGAAATTAAACACTTTACTGGGATTGATTCAACTTACCAGCCGCCGGTTAATCCTGAAATAATTTTAGATACCAGTAAAAACACCCTAGACCAATCGGTAGCTCAGCTGATAACGTATCTAAAACATCAGCATATACTATAGGCCCATGTAATGAATCAGACTGAACTGCTAGAAGAAACCCTTATTCTCGCCCGCAAAGCGGGAAGCGCGATTATGGGTATTTACAATAAAGACTTTAACGTTGAGTACAAAGCCGATGAAAGCCCTGTAACCGACGCCGACTTAGCAGCTCATAAAATCATTAGTGCAGGACTAAAAGAGCTCACCCCCGATATTCCTGTGCTTAGTGAAGAAAGTGCCGATATTGGTTGGGATGTACGCCAAACATGGAAAAGCTACTGGCTGGTTGACCCAATCGATGGCACCAAAGAATTTATAAAAAAGAACGGCGAGTTTACCGTTAATATTGCCCTAATCGAAAATGGCAAACCGGTTTTAGCCGTGGTTGATGCCCCTGCACTGGGTGTATCGTACATAGCCGCTGAAGCCATTGGTGCTTTTAAAGATAAAGGCGATGAGCGCATCGAGCTTAAAGTTACCACCAAGCCTAACAAAGGCCTTATTCGTGTTGTAGGTAGCCGCTCGCACCCTTCCCCTGATTTAGCTGAATTTGTAAAACGCTTTGATGAGGTTGAAATGGTGTCAAAAGGTAGCTCACTGAAACTGTGTTTAGTCGCCGAAGGCAGCGCCGACATATACCCGCGCTTAGGCCCAACTTGTGAATGGGATACCGGCGCAGGCCACGCCATCGCTGAAATAGCCGGCGCTAAAGTCACTCAACTTAATGGCAGCCCGCTGTTATATAACACCAAAGATGAATATTTGAACCCGTATTTTGTAGTGAGTGCGGTGGAAGAATAAAAGCTAAGAGTTGCGAGCTACGGGCTTAGAGTCGCGAGCAGCTCAATGGCAATTTAAACACCGTAGATTGGGTTGAGTGGAACGAAACCCAACAAGTACCTAATGGCTGCGGGTTACGGGCTTAGAGTCGCGAGCAGTTCGATAACAATTTATACACCGTAGGCTGGGTAGAGCGAAGCTAAACCCAGCGCAATTTAGCTTTAAGCGGTAAGTTGCAAGCCCTGCTCTTCACTCGTAGTTTAATTTAAAAAACAGCTAAAAAACTCAGTGACAGAAACTTGAAACTTACAAATGCATGAGCAGCTAATTGAGCTAAAATTTCATTGGAATAAGTTACATACACATAACTAACAATGAAAAATACTCCAAACAATACACTCATTGTCACGGGCGGATATCGCCAGTTAAATCCAATACTGCGTTTAGCGTGAGAAATGTAGAACTTATCCAGCAACAGTTTTATGCCAATACCAGCTAAAAATGCGCTGCTGTAATGCAAAACCGGATTAGCATTTAAAATAGCGCCCAAACTTGAATATGCTTTTTGTACAAAACCGATTTTGCTTAAAAATACGGTAATTGTTGCAGCGGTAATTGCGCACAATAAAAGGGAAAACCAACGCGTGGCTGTAATGGGGAGTGTTTTAACTTGTAACAACTTAATATCCTTATCAATACGTTACCTTGCCAGTGTATACCTTATATTTGTCGATTTGAACAGTCAGTGCTATCCATGATAATTTTTGTTCTTAGATTGAATAATATCGTATATCAACGTTTCACATTATTTATAGATAAAGATAAATACATGGATTTTATACAAGGAATAATAAATGCTCGGATTAATTCGCTATATAGTAGAGCTATGTCCGGAAGTTAAAGGACAACTTATGCTAAACGGTAAACCAGTAGCAAACCAACTTATCCAAAGAGGCTTAACCTTAGAAAATGAGGAGATAGATGAAGCCTATACGGATAAACTCGGTTTTTACTCATTTCCCGCTAAATCAATTAAATCACGTAAGCCTGGCAATATATTTTATGAGTCAATGATCAGAGTAGTAATAGTGACTCACTTTGAAAGTCATCAGCATACTTTATGGTTTGGAATTCAACATGGACTTAAAACCCCAATTGAATTACAAAAAAGACTAAATAATTTAAATGCAGATTTAAGCGCTGAAGAAATAAAACATCAAATCATTGATTCAGAAGCACCAAGCGGCGAGCATAATATTTCAAGTATTTGTCGTTGGACAAATTAAATCGTACAGGAAATACATTGATGTTTTATTCTGTTTATGGATAATCATCAAAATATGGATTATTAATTATCAACAAGGGATGTCGAATGCTTGGTCTAATTAAATATAAAGTTGAGCTTTGCCCAGAAGTAACAGGCCAACTTTCAAACAATGGGATTCCACTAGCAAATCAGCTCGTTGAACGTAGCTTGACCTATGATGATGAAGAGCTAGACAGTGTATATACTAATAGCGAAGGCTATTTCTCTTTCCCAGAAAAATCTTTAACCTCTCGCAAACCTGGTAGTATTTTTCATGAGCCTGTAGTTAGAATAATTATAGACTTAGAAAAAGATGGCAAGATTTTTAATCTGTGGATTGGGTTTCAGCATGGACTAAAAACACCTAAAGAATTTAAAAGACTTCTTAAAAATTTAAATGCCGATTTAACAAATGATGAAACCAAACATCACCTTATAAACCCTGAAGATTCATTGGATGAGCACTTCATTAAAAGTATTGCTCGTTGGGAAAAACAAGATTAAAAGGATTTACCGTGGCAACATTATCACCCATTTTATGCGCTGAACTTGCTAAAATTTCTTATGATATAAAAAAACCAGACCGAAGAGGTCGATACACAGTTATTGCATCAAACTATTTAGAAAATATTTTTTCCTTTGATTTATCCAACGGTCCGATAAAAGGAGTTTCAGGCGGAGCAATGGCCCATGCAACAGGTCATCAGACGGGTTTTGTATTAGTTGGCAAAGGCACCTCTCCAGCTGGTCGCATGAACCCATTTAAAAACGATTTAGTACTTGCCATACGCGGAACTGCATCAATATACGATGCATCTACTGACTGTAGAGCTAATATAAGTGTGTGTGATGGAGGGCATAGTGTACACGCAGGGTTTAACACTTTGTTTGAAACTTTGAAATTACAATTAGCCCCTCTATTACGTGAATTAAAGCCTAATGCTACAGTTCACTGTGTTGGTCATAGTCTGGGCGGCGCAGTTGCCTCATTAGTAGCTGATTGGGCAAAACGACGTTTTAGTTCAGACGTTAAGTTATATACTTTTGGAGCTCCAAAGGTAGGCTTAACTAATTTCGCATTAAGTACGACTAATACTCTTGAACCAAAAAATATATTCCGCTGTGTAAATGGTGGCGATGTAGTACCAATGGTCCCTTTTTGGCCATTCATGCAAGCTCCATACAACGCTCCTGAATACAAAATGGACAACAACCAAATAATTGTGCCTTGGCACCACTTGATGAGGTACTACACCCGAAATTCACAAAAGCAGTCTTGGGATAGCATCAATAAGAGGGTAACATTTAACCCATTTAAACGTGTTACCTTAGACATTACCCACGCAAGCCAAGTCCAACCTTCTATTTATTGGATGAACCGTTTAAGTGAGGCTTTAATGACTCTATTACGCCAAGCAAAGCTTGGAGCGCTGAATGCGCTGCAGTCTGGGGTTTCAAACGGCTTAAGCTTATACGACAAAATTGCGATGATCTTAGCAAACAACAATTTTCACACCGTAGACTTAACAGGCCCAATAAATGGTTTGCTTGCATGCATGCTTGCATTTGCAGGATATGCACGAACAAAGATAAAGGAGTTATCAGCTGAGTTTATTAAATGGGTATTTGAGAAAACATTACAAATGGTCAATAAAATAGCTCAAAAAGCACTGTCTGCAGTAGAGTAGCTGCTGGAGTTAGACATAGTGCATTGTAAGAAAAATTTTCTTTGCAATGCACTGTACTAAATAACTCATTCCAATTCATGATCATTATTGCGTGTTATTCACGCATTTCGCAGCATAATCCTGCACTAATTGCGCAGCTTTTAAACACTGTTTCATATTCGTGACAGTCAGTAACTAATACGCTACAACAAATTTATATCCAAGACATAAAAACACATGAAATGAGTGCCTAAAAACTATATTCTTCGGCGCAATTATTATGATAAATAATGGATACACACACATGACAACATCTCAAGGTGCAACGCTTTCAAATGCACCAACACAAGACGCACACACGTCTAAATCAAAATGGAATCTGCATGATACGCAGTGGACACTCAGTCTTTTTGGCACCGCAGTGGGTGCGGGTATTTTATTTTTACCGATTAACATTGGTATTGGTGGTTTTTGGCCGTTGATTATTATGGCGTGTTTAGCCTTTCCGATGACCTTTTTAGCGCACCGTGGCTTGGCGCGGTTTGTATTATCGTCGAAAAATAAAGAGGCTGATTTTACCGATGTGGTAGAAGAGCACTTTGGCGTAAACGCGGGTCGACTGATCTCTTTGTTATACTTTTTATCAATTTTTCCTATTTTGCTTATTTATGGTGTGGGTTTAACCAACACGGTAGACAGCTTTATGGTCAATCAGCTAGGGATGGAGTCGCCCTCTCGCGTTGTGCTTTCGGGTGTATTGGTGGCTGTTATGATTGGCTTAATGATGGGCGGTGAGCGCTTAATGCTGCGCGCCTTTGCTATTTTAGTGTATCCGTTAGTGGGTATATTATTCTTTTTATCGCTGTATTTAATCCCAAGCTGGCAAATGCCGGATACAAGCTTGCCTGAACTTGGTAGCTTTAGTAAAACACTTTGGTTATCAATTCCTATTATTGTATTTTCGTTTAGCCATGCAGCGGCTATTTCAAGCTTTGTTAATAAACAACGCAGCCACTACGGTGACCTAGCAACGTCTAAGTCAGAGGCGATTCTAAAACGTACTAGCTTATTACTGATCACCTTTGTTTTGTTATTTGTGTTCTCATGTGTGCTATCACTTACCGGTGAACAAATGGCAGAAGCTAAAGCGGCAAACGTTTCTGTTTTGTCTTACTTAGCTAATATTACAGAAAACTCATTCATTGCAACGCTGGGACCTTTGGTTGCCTTTATTGCTATTATGTCGTCGTTTTTAGGTCACTTTTTAGGGGCGCGCGAAAGCTTTACCGGATTAGTAACTAAACACTCAAGCATGAGCCCTAAAGTGGCTGACAAAGTGGGTGCGGTACTGATGTTTTTTGCTATTTGGTTCTGCGCGGTTAAAAACCCAAGCATACTAGATATGATGGATCAGTTATCGGGCCCAATCATTGCGATGATTTTATTCATTATGCCAATGATTGCGGTTTACAAAGTACCTAGCTTACAAAAATACCGTAACCGTTTAAGTACCTTATTTGTACTGGCGGTCGGTTCGTTAGCCGTGTGTGCGTTACTGTACAGCATGCTTAGCTAAGTAAGTATTTATTACAAAAGCCCAGCTCATTTACTTGAGCTTTCTCAGACATACAAAAATGGCGCTCAATGAGCGCCATTTTTTATTTAATGCGTTGTTATTATTCTGTATCTGGCAGATTACGACCATAGAATATTTCTTGCATTTCACGTGTTAGTTTTGAGCGAATCTCTTCTTCTTCGTCATCTGACAAATCATCAGTAGATAAACCAAATAAATACGTATTTAAGTCGGTTTCTTTTAACATCATTTTGGTATGGAACAGATTTTCTTGATACACGTTCACGTCCATCATTTGGTACGCTTCTTTAGTATCTTCTGTCATGAAGTTTTGAATCGAGTTAATTGCATGGTCAATGTAATGTTTAACGCCGTTAATATCGCGGGTAAAGCCACGTACACGGTAGTCAATTGTAACTACATCTGACTCAAGGCTATGGATTAAGAAGTTTAACGCTTTAAGTGGCGAAATAATGCCACAGGTTGATACTTCAATATCAGCACGGAAAGTACAAATACCATCATCAGGGTGTGCTTCAGGGTACGTGTGAACACAAATGTGGCTTTTATCAAGGTGTGCAACCACTGAGTCAGGTAACGGCCCTGGTGCTTCGTCAGCATCATAATTTTGCTGCTCTTCTACCGGCTCTTCTGAAACTAAAATAGTTACGCTGGCACCTTGTGGCTCGTAATCTTGACGTGCAATATTTAAAATATTGGCACCAATAATATCAACCACATCACCTAAAATGTCGGTTAGTCTATCTGCACTATACTGCTCATCGATATATTCTATATATTCTTTACGTTGTTGCTCTGTTTTTGCATAGCAAATATCGTAAATACTAAAGCTTAGGCTTTTAGTTAAATTATTAAAGCCATGAAGTTTAAGTTTATCGAAGGGTTTGTTCATATAAACCAACCTATAAATTAGTGAAATCTGCACCTGCAGAATGAAAAGTTCGCGGATTTTATACGAATTTTACTCACGGAAAAAGCGTTATTTTCCCTGATCTTGAACAACTTCATGGCTGTGGGTAATTTCTACTGTTTTATCAAGCATTAATGCAACTGAACAATACTTTTCTGCCGAAAGCGAAACCGCTCTTTCTAGGTGCTTTTCAGACACATTATTACCGGTTACAACAAAGTGTAAATTAATTTTGGTGAACACGCGCGGGGCTGTTTCTGCTCGTTCAGCGGTTAACTGCACATCTACTGATGAGAACTCTTGCTTAGTTTTTTTTAAAATACTCACCACATCAACCGATGAACAACCACCAACCGACATCAATACCATTTCCATTGGGCTAGGTGCGGCTCCGTCACTGCCCGCATCAAACACGACATTATGATTGCTGTTAGAGCGACCGATGTAAGTATTACCTTCAACCCATTTTACATTTGCTTGCATTGTTTTATCTCAATAATTTATATTCATTACACGCAGACACTCGCGCGCATTTAAAATTAAATAGCGAATAAAGCGTGGTTTTAAAGGGGGAAATATTAACTAATAGCGTTATCAAATAAGTTTTTGACTAGCCCTGCAAACTCATCAATAAAAGCATGCTGTTCGACTGTGACGGTGTGAGAAGTCACACTGCTGAGTACTTCTTGTAAGTCGTAAACAATGCCATCAACTTCGCGTACAATTTGACTACGCTGCTCTGTAGATAGATCGGGGTGTTGTTGACAAATGCGTATGACATTTTCGGCAATTACATCTTCAATTAACTCAATAACCGTTGGTGCACCTGGCTTTATTTCACCTGGTTTTTCAAACAACGCTAAGTTCTGAGTTAGGTACATTATTAAGTCATCGTACCCTTGCCTGTTTAAAACCATTGTCTACTTACCTCAAAAATACTGGTTGCTTAATTTAAGCAGAAAGCACTGATAATTGCTAGCTTTGTGAGATTGCAGTACAAAAAAAGCAGCCGAAGCTGCTTTTTTAGTGATTTATTACTAGTTTAAAAAATCGATTAATCGATTTTTAAACCTGGGCTTAGTGTTGCTGGCATGGTTACTTTTTCAAGTTCCACAGACGCAACAGGGTATGCACAGTAGTCAGCGGCATAATAAGCGCTTGCTCTGTGGTTACCTGAGGCACCAATACCGCCAAACGGCGCTGCACTTGATGCACCGGTAATAGGACGGTTCCAGTTAACAATACCCGCACGGATACGACGTAAGAAATGATCGTAATCGGCTTGGTTATCACTGAGTAAGCCTGCTGATAAACCAAAGCTCGTGTCGTTTGCTTTATCAATTGCTTGGTCAAAGTCATCAAAACGGAATACTTTTAGAAGCGGACCAAAATGCTCTTCATCTGGGAAGTCATTGATATTTGTACACTCAATAATACCCGGTGTAACAAAACCAGTGTTTGCTGTGTGCTCAAGTTCAACCAGCACTTCGCCACCCATGGCCTTTAACTCATCTTGTGCTTTAACCATTCCAGCGGCAGCGGCCGTTGAAATCATAGAGCCCATAAATGGTTGGTCAGCATCGTCATAATTACCAACTTTGATTGCTTTAGTGGCTGTAATTAGGCGTGCTAAAATTTCATCGCCTTTAGCACCTGTTGGTAAAAACAATTTACGCGCACACGTACAGCGTTGGCCGCTTGAGATAAACGCAGATTGCACAATATCGTGCACAACAGCAAGCGTATCTTCTGCATCTTTAACGATTAGCGGATTATTACCACCCATTTCAAGCGCTAAAATCTTACCTGGTTGACCTGCGAACTGCTCATGTAAAATATGACCCGTACGAGAAGACCCAGTAAAGAATAAACCATCAATGCCTTTGTGTGACGCCAGTGCTTTACCTGTTTCAACTTCACCTTGTACAAGGTTAATAACCCCTGCTGGTAAACCGGCTTTTTCCCATAGTTTAAGGGTTAGCTCAGCCACCATAGGTGTTAGTTCAGAGGGTTTAAATACCACGGTATTACCAGCTAAAAGTGCAGGTACAATGTGGCCATTTGGTAAATGCCCAGGGAAGTTATAAGGACCAAATACAGCAACAACACCGTGTGGCTTATGGCGGATCATCGCACGGCCTTGCGGCATCGCGTTTTCAACGTCGCCGGTACGCTCTAAAAATGCTTTTTCAGCAATGGCAATTTTTCCGACCATGGCACCCGCTTCAGTACGCGTTTCCCAAAGTGGCTTACCTGTTTCTTGAGCTATTGCCACAGCCAACTCTTCGCTATGCTCTTTTAACGTTGCAGCAAAGGTTTTTACAATTTCTAAGCGCTGCGCAAAGCTTTTATCAGCCCAGCTATAAAATGCTTCACGTGCAGAGGCTACGGCGCTATCTACTTGCTCAGCGCTTGCAGCTGATGCCTGCCATATAACATCGTTATTTGCAGGGTTAACTGAGTTAAATTCGGTGCCTTGGCCTGGTGACCATTGACCATTAATAAATTGTGCAGGATGAGTCATATACTTTCTCCTAAATTAAACTGGGGTAGCCGTAACAAAATCGCCCGATTTCAAATGTAATGCATCAGCAAGTTCTTGCGTAAGCACTAGGCTGTTTGATCGCGAATCAAATGTCATAGGAACAACGGTTGCTCTAAAGTCTTCAAGCTTGTCATTGGCTAACAACACCATGGTATCGCCTGTCATTTCGCCAATTTCAACACTAAAGTTTTGTGCATTACGAATTGTCGCAATGTTATCTACTTTTGCTTCAACGGTTGGGCCCGCATCAAAAATGTCAACGTAACCATTAAAAGTAAAACCTTCACTTTTTAATAGTTGAATTGCAGGGCGCGTATTGTCATGCACTTGACCTATAACCGCTTGCGCGTCTTTACTCAATAAGTTGACGTAAATTGGGTATTTAGGCATAAGCTCAGCAATAAATACTTTTTGCCCTATTCCCGTCAGATAATCTGCCGTTGGGAAGTCCATAGAGAAAAAGTGCTCTTCAAGCCACTGCCAAAATGGGCTACTACCGTTTTCGTCAGATACACCGCGCATTTCTGCAATAACGGTTTGTGCAAAGCGTTGTTGATGCTGTTTTATAAACATAAAACGTGCTTTTGAAAGCAGCTTACCGTTACAATTTTTACGATAGCCGTTTTTTAAAAACAGTGTGCACAGCTCTGTCGCCCCAGTGTAGTCATTACAAAGGGTGAGAATATCTACCGCTTTATACACATCTAGCGTGCGCGAAGAGTGAATCACTTTACTCAAATGATAATGATAAAATGCGTCATCTAAGCCAACTGCGGCTTCAATACCTGAAGTACCGACTACTTCACCAGTTTCAGTATCTTCAAGAACAAATAAGTAACCCTCATCACCTGGTTGTGATGTCGTTTTTGTAAATGAGTTAACTGAATGCGCTATCTTCTTTTGTAATAACTCTTCATTATTAGGCAAAGAAGTAAAGCCATGTCCCGACTCGTCGGCGATGGTTACTAAAGCTGCATAATCACTTTTTTGGATTGGGCGAAGGATCATCATGAATCCGCTTACTCCCTTATATATAACGGTAAATAGGAACTGCAAGGCAAACTACGTTTGCCCCTAAAGAAGTTGAATTAGCAATTACGCATTTACAACGTGGGCTACTGCTTTTTCAAAGCGTGCCATACCTTCGCGAATATCCGCTTCTGGTATTACTAAAGAAGGTGTGAAACGAACCACATCAGCACCAGCAACCAATGACATTAAGCCATGCTCAGTACCGGCAACTAAAAACTCTTTTGCACGGCCTTTGTATTGCTCGTTTACCACAGCACCAATTAATAAACCTTGGCCACGAATTTCACTAAATACGTTGTACTTGTCGTTAATGGCATTTAATAGCTCAGTAAATAACGCCGACTTTGCTTTAACGCCCGCTAAAACTTCTGGGTTATTTACAGTATCAAATGCAGCTTCTGCAACTGCACACGCTAATGGGTTACCACCGTAAGTAGAACCATGTGTACCCACTTTAAGATGCTGTGCAATATCAGTGGTTGTTAGCATAGCGCCAATTGGGAAACCGCCACCGAGAGCTTTTGCTGAGGTTAAAATATCAGGCACTACGTTTAAACCTTGGTATGCGTATAGCTCACCTGTACGGCCAACACCTGATTGTACTTCATCAAAAATAAGCAGTGCGTTGTGTTTAGTACATAAATCGCGAACGCCCTGTGCAAATTCGTCAGTTGGCGAAATGATACCGCCTTCACCTTGAATTGGCTCCATCATTACCGCACAGGTGTTATCGCTGATCAGTGCTTCAAATGCGGCAAGGTCATTGTAATCACAATGAACAATGTCGCCTGGCTTAGGACCAAAACCATCTGAATAGGCTGCTTGACCGCCTACAGTAACGGTGAAGAATGTACGGCCATGGAAACCTTTATTAAAGGCGATGATTTGCGATTTTTCTGCGCCAAATTTATCAAGCGCAAAACGGCGCGCTAACTTAAGTGCCGCTTCGTTTGCTTCTGCGCCTGAGTTTGCAAAGTAAACTTTTTCAGCAAATGTCGCATCAACCATTTTTTTAGCTAAGCGAAGTGCCGGCTCGTTGGTCATTACATTTGATAAATGCCAAATTTTTTCGCCTTGCTCTTTTAATGCGCCCACTAATGCAGGATGGCAATGGCCAAGACAGTTAACGGCAATACCACCAGCAAAGTCGATAAACTCTCGTCCTTGTTGATCCCATACACGAGAGCCTTCGCCTCGAACAGGAATTACGCTTGAAGGTGCGTAGTTAGGAACCATTACGTGATCAAATAATTCGCGATTGACTGTCATTTTATTTCCTCTTAATTGTGTGCATCACAAAGCAGTAGAATAGGGGTGTGATTATTGTTAATAACCAAATGTGCCGGCAAAAATTAATAACTGTATATTTGCCTGAAACTACGTTGTGGTTCAATTTTCAGGCGCTCATTATTTCAGAAATTTAGGGGGATGTCTCTTCAAAAACTTTCATGTACCCCTTTAAAATAAAGGGCTTAAGATATTATTTCATAGATAGTGAATAACTATTTGAGAGCTAATTATGATGTGCATTTACCTTAGTGAGCGCCTCTACAACGAAAAAAGCATGGCGCTTATAAATCAACTGCACATGAATAAGTAGAATTAAAGTGAATGAATAGTCGCAAAAAAATTAACAGATTTAATCAATTTGAAGTGCCAAATTAGTAAAATTACCTGTTTTTAGGGTATCTAACTCTTTTTTAGTGAACTGATAATAGCTAAACCAGCTTTGTAATTCATCGTCTTCAATCAGCTGGTGCTCTTTTAAATTTAAATATTGAGAATAACAGCGAGCCTTTAAAATCACTTGCGATAATGGCAATAAACTATCGCCCTTTTCAACCCCATTCACTAACTGCTGCATAACACTGTTAAAGGGCAAATATTTGAACGACATGGTTTCTATGACCTTGGCGCTGACAAGCAGTGATTTTTCGTGTAGCAGTGTTGTTAAAAATAACGGATCTGGTTTTAGCTCTAATAGCGCGGTGTGTAGGTTTTTATCACCTTCTTCACGAGCACGCAGTACTTTGCGCTGCCATACCTGATCAAACACTTTTAGGTATAAGCGCACTAAAGCAATTTGCCCTACATTCAGTAACATGCCCAATGTAAACGCATGCATTGGGTTTACCCCGTTAAGCTGGGCAAGCGTTTGCGCTGCAATGGCACACGACATGGTGTTGTCTTTTAACCTGCGTTTTAATAACGTGAATGGTTCTGTGCTATGTGGCATCCAATGACGCACTGCAAAAGTAGGCACTACCAGTTGCAGGTTGTCTAAGCCCAAATAACGTAATGCCAACGCTGGGGTATCTACTTTGACTGAGGTGCCTTTACTGCGTTGCTTACGATAAAAAGGTAAATTAACTAAGGTAACCAGCTCTCGCCCCAACCAACTTAAATCGTTAATTAGCGGCTCTAGACGGCCAACCGAGGCGGCGCGAGTAGCCAGTATATCGAGTATGGCGCACACGTTATCTTCTATGCCAATGGTGTCTTTAATCACAAAATCGATGTCTTCAAGACGTTTAGCAATCACGCTTTCAATAACGGTATGGAGTTTTTGACTGGTTTTAGCCTGTAACTTTTGATGTGAAGAGCTTTTTTGTTGGCGCTTTTGCTGCGCAGCTACTTCTACTTCTAATAAGGTGCGTTTTTTAACGGGTTTGCCGTCATTAAGATCTAAGGTATGAATAAAGCCAATTTGCTGATTGGCAAAACTATGACCCAGTAGCAAATCATGCGCTCGTTGGTTTAGCACATTAACAATACGCTGTTGCTGCAATATGTCGGTCATAAGCTCTATCTTAGGGCAAAAAGTAAATAGCTTGCAGGTATAAGCCTAGAAGCGCGTTAAAAAGTTATCAAGTAAAGCTAAGCCCTGCTCGGTCAAAATCGCTTCAGGGTGAAATTGCACACCTTCAAGTGCGAGCTCGTTATGTAATAATCCCATAATTTCATCACGCTGCCCAGCGATGCTTTGAGTCCATGCTGTTACTTCTAACTCCTTTGGCAATGAGTGCGCTTCAACAATTAATGAATGGTAGCGGCACACCGTAAGTGGATTAGGTAGGCCTTTAAACATGCCTTGGTGCTGATGATAAATAGGCGATGTTTTTCCATGCATAACCTGTTTAGCTCGCACTACTTTACCACCTAGCACTTGAGCAATGGTTTGGTGCCCCAAACAAATACCTAATATAGGATAAACTCCTTTAAACTGCTCTACCACAGATAACGACACTCCCGCTTCAGTCGGGTTTTTAGGTCCTGGAGAAATCACAATATGATCTGGGTTTAACTGTTTGATCTCACTCAGCGTTATTTGGTCGTTACGTTTTACCAACACGTCTTGATCTAAGCGCTGAAAATACTGTACCAAGTTATAGGTGAACGAGTCATAGTTATCGATCATTAAAAGCATGTAATAAAGTACTCAAAGTAATTAGGGCCTGTCGCAGGCATATTCTAACTGAAGCCTTTGCAGGTGTCAGTGTTTTGCAGCCCAGCAAACATAAATAGACACACTAACAACCAATAACGGTTGATTTATTTTAGATCAGCCCAAGCTCTGTTGTATGGGGACACCCCAAGTCACTGATCATTTTTATATAACGTGACGTGTATTATGCAACAGCCATTTAAGGAGTAACCTATGTTAGGCGAAGACCATTCATTAACTAAAGATTTTCCTGATTACACGCAAACTATTGCAAAACTTAATGCAAACGATGAAAACTTTGCAACCAAAGCAAAACAATACAATGAAATCGATAAAGAAATTCGAGTACTTGAGCTACAAGACTCACCCATAGATGACGAAGCCATGCAGCAGTTAAAACACGACAGAATGGTATTAAAAGATTGGCTACATCAACAATTAACGGATGCTAATTAATTGTTGTTATTTGGCGCCTATTAAATTGTAGGCGCCAGAATTGAGTGTTCACCTCCCTCTCCTACCTTTCGCTCATCTATAATTTTAACCATTATGGTGCAAAAGCATTGCTATTCGTTTAGCTTAAAGACAAGCTGTCTTTATCTAAATTAAACAACACTATTTTTTATGTCTAAATACATACTCTCGATTGACCAAGGAACGACAAGCTCTCGAGCTATTTTATACACTAAAGATGCCGAGGTTTTTGACACGGCTCAACAAACCTTCCCTCAACACTTTGTGAAAAATGGTTGGGTTGAACATGACCCTGTAGATATTTGGCAAACCGTATTAAGCAGCGTTAAAAACGTATTATCGCAGCAACAAGTCACTGCCGCCGACATTATTGCCATTGGCATTGCTAACCAACGAGAAACCACCTTAGTGTGGAATAAAAAAACCGGGCAATCTATCTACAATGCGATTGTGTGGCAAGACCGACGTACCAGTGACTATTGCGATAATTTACGTCATGCTGGGCATACACAAATGGTGAATGATAAAACCGGTTTAGTACTCGATCCTTACTTTTCTGCAACCAAAATTCGTTGGATTTTAGATAACGTCAAAGGCGCTAAAGAGCAAGCACACGCAGGTGAACTAGCATTTGGTACGATAGATACCTACTTGCTATGGCAACTCACTAACGGTAAAGCTCACAAAACCGATGCTACCAATGCCTCTCGTACATTACTGTTTAACATTCATCAGCAATGCTGGGATGAAGAGTTACTGGCTTTATTTAATATTCCAGCGTCGATGCTACCTGAGGTAATGGACTCAGCGGCTGACTTTGGGGTGACTGCAAGCGAGCTATTTGGTGGTGAAATTCCAATTTGCGGTATAGCAGGCGATCAACAAGCCGCCTTAATTGGTCAAGCTTGTTTTGAAGAAGGAATGGCAAAAAGTACTTACGGAACGGGCTGCTTTTTAATGCTTAACACTGGTGATAAAGCACTAAAATCAAATAATCGTTTATTAACCACTCTTGCGTATCGGCTCAACGGCAAACCCACCTATGCGATTGAAGGCAGTATTTTTATGGCTGGTGCCACCATGCAGTGGATAGTAGAGGGCTTAAAGTTATTAGAAAACGCAGGTGAAAGTGAAGCCCTCGTCAAAGATGTTCCCTTGGATCATGGGGTATTCTTGGTTCCCTCGTTTACAGGCTTAGGTGCGCCCTATTGGGATGCAAATGCCCGAGGCGCAATTTTGGGCCTAACCCGAGACTCAGGCATTAGCACTATTGTTGCAGCTGCCTTGCAGTCGGTGGGTTATCAAACCAAAGATTTACAAAAAGCTATGGAAGGTGACGGACTCCGACCTAGTATTCTAAGAGTTGATGGCGGCATGGCAAACAATAATTGGGCAATGGCGTTTTTAGCCAATATTTTAGGCGCAAGCGTTGAGCGCCCCACTCTAACCGAAACCACTTCGTTAGGGGTTGCTTACTTAGCCGGTTTGCAAACTGGGGTGTATGAATCAACTGCGCAGCTTGCCAGCATGTGGAAAAGCGATCGTCGCTTTGAACCAACCATGAGCAGTGAAGAGCGCAACGATTTATACGCAAAGTGGCTACATTGCATTGCACAAGTTAGACTTTCTAATAGCAATGACGGCGAGAGTGAGTAAAATCTATGAGCGCACACGACAACGAATATGACTTACTCATTATTGGCGGCGGTATTAACGGCGCTGGCATTGCTGCCGATGCCAGTGGTCGCGGTTTAAAAGTATTATTGTGTGAGCAAAACGATTTAGCCTCAGCCACTTCCTCTAATAGCAGTAAGCTTATTCATGGCGGGCTACGCTATTTAGAGAATTATCAATTTAGATTGGTAAGAGAGGCATTACGTGAACGTGAAGTGCTATTAAAAAAAGCGCCGCATATTATGTGGCCACTGTCTTTTCGACTGCCGCACCAAGCACATTTACGTTCGCCATGGATGATTCGTGTGGGGTTATTTATTTACGACCACCTAGCCAAGCGTAATACTTTACCCGCTTCAAAGGCGATTGAGTTTAACAGCGATAGCGTTCTTAACAGCAGCATTACCCAAGGCTTTGAATACGCAGACGGCTGGGTTGATGACGCACGTTTAGTGATTTTAAACGCCCAAGCGGCTCATAATTTAGGCGCTACCATTGCAACACGCACGCGCTGCATTAAAGCAACGCGTAACGCAGATTATTGGGATGTGATTTTAGAGCAACAAGCCAGCAAGCAGCACCTAAATATAAAGGCAAAAAGTGTTGTAAATGCCGCAGGCCCATGGGTCGCGTCATTATTTGAAGATGTATTTACCCAGCCCACACCGCACACTATTCGCCTTGTGAAAGGCAGTCATATTGTAGTGCCCCGACTCCACGATGAGCCAGTTGCCTATATTTTACAAAATGAAGATAACCGCATTGTATTTGTCATTCCTTATGAGCAAGATTACTCACTGATTGGCACCACTGATGAAGAGTACACCGGCGATATTGCTGATGTAAAAATTAGTGAGCAAGAAATACAGTATCTTATCAGTATCACTAACCATTACTTTAAAAACACAATAAGCGCGGCCGATATTGTGCACAGCTTTAGTGGGGTGCGGCCACTATTAGATGACAAATCAACAGATGCTCAAGCGGTGACCCGTGATTACAAGCTGATATTAAGCAACGACACCGATCATGCCGCTTTATTAAGTGTGTTTGGCGGTAAAATTACTACCTATCGAAAGCTTGCAGAAAATGCCGTCAATAAATTAGTGCCTTTTTACCCAAAGATGAGTGGCTCGTGGACGAAAGATGCCCCTTTACCAGGCGGCGACTTTAGTAACCAAACATACCTTATCGCTCAGTTAGAAAGTAGCTACCCTTGGCTGGCAATCGACACCTTAAAACGTATGGTTCGCAGCTATGGCACGCTTAGTTATCAATTACTGGGGAACAGCCAAGCAATCGGCGATTTAGGTTATCACTTTGGTCATGGTCTGTATGCGCAAGAAGTTGATTACTTAGTAAACCATGAATGGGCAAGAACCAGCGCAGATATACTTTGGCGACGAACAAAGCTTGGGCTGCGCTTTTCAGAAAAACAAGTCATTGCCTTGGGGCAATATTTAACTAAACATCCAGCTTGTCATAGTTAAGCTGCGATTAACTAACTGCTACAAGGTGCTGTGTTAATGCGGCTTTTTCATCAGTCGAAAGTGGTTGCTTTGTTTTACTAACAAAGTCATAACGTACCATCACCGTTTTACCAATGGCGCAGCACTTATCTTGCTGCCATGCTTCTTGGCGGATCACAAATGAACTATTGCCAATTTGCTCTATGCTGGTGTTAATTGTCACCTCATGGGCATAAAATAGTTCGCCAACAAACGACACTTCAACTTTAGCAATGATTAACTTCCAGTTGTGTGGATTTAGATCTGGCGTAAAAAATTTAAAAATAGGTACTCGGGCCGCTTCAAACCATACGGGGAGTACGGTATTGTTGATGTGTCCGAGTGCATCCGTTTCGCTAAAACGCGGCATCACTTTTTCAGTAAACATAATAATCCAATAATAATTAAACAGGTAACTCATGACGGACTTTATCCGCGTGTATGACAACGCGCTCAGTAATGAATTTTGCGATAACTTTATCACTACCTTTTCTCAAAGCCCGCATATTAAACAAGGGATGACATCGGGCGGTGTTGATCTTAATAAAAAAGATAGCCACGACTTATACTTAAACAATCATCCTGAATACGCAGAACAATTAAAACATATTCAACAAACCACTGCACAGTATGTTTTCAACTACATTGAAGAACATATTTTTATGATGATTGGGGCATTTGGTTTAAAGGTATATCACCCAAAAACAGGACAACCGGTTGATTTAACTCACGCCAACTATGACGAGGTAGGTAAACCACAACTCCCCTTATTGGTACAGCAAATTTTTAGACTCGGTAATATTCAAGCGCAAAAATACGAAGTAAATAAAGGCGGTTATCCGTATTGGCACAGTGAGGTGTATCCGCAGCTACAGCATAATGAAGCACTGCATCGGGTGTTGTTATTTATGTTTTATTTAAATGATGTTGAAGAAGGCGGAGAAACCGAGTTTTATTATCAAAATCGTAAAATAGCCCCTAAAAAAGGCAGTATGGTGGTTGCCCCAGGCTACTTTACCCATACACATAGAGGCAATAAGCCAGTATCAAACGATAAGTATATTTTAACCTCATGGGTTTTGTTTAATCGAGCAGAGCAAATTTATGGAACGCCACAAAGCTAAAGCGGTCAGCGGTCAGCGGTCAGCGGTCAGCGGTCAGAAATTAACTAACTGCTGACTACTGTCAAGTATTTGCATTAAACTGAAAGCTGACGGCTTATAGCTGACAGCTTCAAATCAGCTCATCAAACAAGTCAAACAAAGTGTCCATCTCTTCAATGGTGTTGTAGTGCATACAACCAATGCGTACTACGCCGCCCTTATCAAGCACACCCAGTTGTTTGCATAAACCTTGGGCGTAAAAATTACCATCCCATACACATACATGGTGTTTACCCAAAAATTCAGACATTTGGCGAGGCTCTAACCCTTCAAAGGTCAGTGCGAACGTAGGGGTACGCTCACTCAAACGCTCTAAATCGTCTATACCAAACAACTTAATTTTTGGGTAGTTAACTAGACGCGTTAAAAAGTATTCACTCAATGCCATTTCATGTTGTTTTGTTTTAGCAAACGCAACACGTAATTTTTCTCGGCGTGAGTGACTGTCATCAAGTTCGCTAATCGCCGCTATGTAATCAACCGCCGCAATAAAGCCTGCAAGTGCCTCAAAACTTTGTGTGCCGGTTTCCCAGCGACCTGGTGCAACATCTTTTGCTGGCTCTACTTTATAAGGTGTAAACCCTTCTAAGTGCTCAGTTTTACCATAAACCATGCCTAAGTGCGGGCCAAAAAACTTATATGCAGAACAAGCTAAAAAGTCGCAATCTAACGCTTGTACATCAATCAGTTCATGTGGCGCATAATGCACCGCATCAACATACACCAACGCACCCACATTATGAGCAAGCTCTATAATACGTTTAATATCGTTAATAGAGCCAGTGGTATTTGATGCATACGTAACCGCAACCAATTTAGTGTTAGCGTTTAATAAGCTTTCAAAATGCGCCATATCTAAACTACAATCGGCTTCGTTAATTAGCGCTGTGTTAACCACTGCGCCTTTATCTTCAGCGGCTTGCTGCCAAGACGATACATTTGAAAAATGATCAGCATTGGTCACTATAATTTCATCACCTGCTTGCCAATTGCGTGAAATTGCTCGGCTAAAGCTAAATGTTAGGCTAGTCATATTAGGGCCAAACACAATATTTTGTGCACTGGGCGCATTTAACAAATCAGCCGCCGCTTGACGCGCATTCGCCATCAGCTCAACCGTTTTGTCACTTGAGAAAAACGCACCGCCCAAGTTTGAATTGTAATGCCCTAAATAAGCGGTCATGGCATTGAGTACCGACTGAGGTACTTGTGAGCCACCTGGCCCATCTAAAAACACCGGTGACTTGCCATCAACAGTTTGCATTAAAGCAGGAAATTGCGCGCGCAATTGCATTAAATTCATTTTATTTCTCTTAAGCAGTTAGTACAAAGCAATCCAGGTAACCTGGTTTGTTAGCATCAATTTTGTTCATTGGCGTGGCGTTATGCCATACCTGACGGTCATTAATTAGTGCAAACATGCCGTCTTTTATTTCCATTTTAAAACACGGTTCAGCTTGTTGGTTTTCATAAACCAATAGCTCACCACCTTCTAAATTTTCATGAGAAACACCACATACACACACATGGTCAAACCCATCTTGATGCACACCTTCTGGAGCTGCTGGCGTATCGCTATCAATGGCAAGCATTCTAAATTGGTGAATTTCAATATCACGCTCTGCGTCAATGCCGGTGATCGCTGCAAATTCGCTAACAATGCTTTTCATACCCTCAGACTCAAGCAAGCTTTGCTCTAAGTTTTCGTAAGTACGCTCAACATTACCTTGAAAGGTATTAATTGAATCGTCTTGCACAAACGCTTTGGTCGCTTGAAGATTAAGCTCACCATTTTGTAATTTAACCACTGAATAACGGCGTTTACGAAACGCACCATCTGCATAAGGATTTGCAGGTAAGTTATCAAAAGAAGGCTTAACCAAATCAATATTGGCTTGGTTAATAAAACGAAGTTGCAGTAAATTCTGGTTGTTTAATGCGGTCATAAAATCCTGCTTATAATAATGATAATATTGTCGAGGATTTTAATGCATGTAGAGAGGATTTTTTGCTTTATTAACCATATCAATGACGATATTTAACGAAAGTTAATACAATCATGCAGCGAATTAAGCATTATCTATCTAATATTTTATTTGGACAATAAAAAACCCGCCGAAGCGAGTTTTTTAAACACACTCTATAAATTATACAGCTTGCTGAATAATTACGTTGTCTGCCTTTTTAGTGTACTGAGGCATACGGTGAAAGTTCAAGTAACGGTAGGTATCTGCTGCCGTTGCATTGATCTTCGCTGCGTATTCTTGGTACTCAGTAGGTGTAGGTAATTTGCCTAAAATTGCTGCTACTGCTGCCAGCTCTGCTGATGCTAAGAATACGTTTGCCCCTGTACCTAAACGGTTAGGGAAGTTACGTGTAGAAGTAGACACAACCGTTGCTTTGTCCGCAACACGTGCTTGGTTACCCATACACAGTGAACACCCTGGCGTTTCAATACGTGCACCAACACGACCAAAAATACCGTAGTAACCTTCGTCTGTAAGTTGGTCTTTATCCATTTTCGTTGGTGGAGCAACCCAAAGCTGTGTTGGAATACGCCCTTTAAAGCCATCGAGTAATTTACCTGCAGCACGGAAGTGACCAATATTAGTCATACAAGAACCGATAAATACTTCATCGATTTTCTCGCCTGTCACATCAGAAAGTAGGCGTGCATCATCAGGATCATTTGGCGCACACAGTACTGGCTCTTTAATCTCAGCAAGGTCGATTTCAAGTACGTGTTTGTACTCTGCGTCTTTATCAGCTTCCATTAGCTCTGGGTTTGCTAACCAGTCTTGCATTGCAGTAACACGACGTTCAATCGTACGTACATCGCCGTAACCTTCAGAAATCATCCACTTAAGCATAACAATATTAGACTCAAGGTATTCGCTGATAGACTCTTTAGAAAGCTTAACAGTACAGCCAGCAGCTGAACGCTCTGCAGATGCATCGGATAGCTCAAACGCTTGCTCAACCGTTAAGTGCTCAACCCCTTCAATTTCTAGTATGCGACCAGAGAATTCGTTGATTTTACCTTTCTTCTCAACCGTTAATAGGCCTTCTTTGATACCAAAATAAGGGATAGCATGTACAAGGTCACGTAAAGTGATACCCGGTTGCATTTCACCTTTAAAACGAACCAAAATTGATTCAGGCATATCTAGTGGCATTACACCCGTTGCAGCTGCGAACGCTACCGCCCCCGAACCTGCTGGGAATGAAATACCTAATGGGAAACGTGTATGTGAATCACCACCCGTACCTACGGTATCTGGTAATAACATACGGTTTAACCATGAGTGAATTACACCGTCACCAGGGCGAAGCGATACACCGCCACGATTCATAATAAAATCAGGAAGCGTATGGTGCGTGTTTACATCGATTGGCTTAGGGTAAGCGGATGTATGACAAAAAGACTGCATTGTTAAATCTGCAGAGAAACCTAAACAGGCTAAGTCTTTAAGCTCATCACGCGTCATAGGACCTGTTGTATCTTGCGAGCCAACCGTGGTCATTTTAGGTTCACAGTATTGGCCTGGGCGAATACCGGCAACGTTACATGCTTTACCAACCATTTTTTGCGCAAGCGTAAAGCCTTTGTCTGATACTTCAGTCATTGCTGGTACTTTAAATACGTCAGTTGCGCCTAAACCTAATGATGTACGTGCTTTGTCTGTAAGACCACGACCAATGATCAATGGAATACGACCACCAGCACGAACTTCGTCTAAAATTACCTCTGATTTAAGTTCAAATGTAGAGATCACATCATCAGTACCATGACGTTTCACAACACCTTCATAAGGGTAGATGTCGATTTGGTCACCCATGTTGAATTCATCAACATTTAATTCGATTGGTAACGCACCCGAGTCTTCCATTGTATTGAAAAAAATAGGCGCAATCTTGTTACCTAAACATACACCACCCACGCGCTTGTTTGGTACGAATGGGATATCATCCCCCATAAACCAAAGCACAGAGTTTGTTGCAGACTTACGCGAAGAGCCTGTACCAACAACGTCACCTACGTAAGCAAGTGGTAAGCCTTTAGTTTTTAATTCTTCAAGCTGAGTGATTGGACCTACTTCACCGTCTTTGTCAGGGTTAATACCATCACGCTCATTTTTAAGCATAGCTAATGCATGAAGTGGAATATCAGGACGTGACCATGCATCTGGTGCTGGTGATAAATCATCTGTGTTTGTCTCGCCAGTGACTTTAAATACCGTAACAGAGATTTTTTCAGCAACGGCTGGCTTATTGATAAACCATTCTGCAGCAGCCCAAGACTCTATAATTTGCTTGGCGTATGCATTACCTGCTTTTGCTTTTTCTTCTACATCGTAGAACGCATCAAACATTAATAATGTGTTCGAAAGGCCTTTTACTACAATTGGCGCTAACGCTTCGTCATCAAGTAGTTCAACCATTGGCGCAATATTGTAGCCACCGAGCATAGTACCTAGTAACTCAGCTGCTTTTTCTTTAGAAATCAACGGAGAAACAGCTTCACCTTTAGCAACAGCCGCTAAAAATCCTGCTTTAATGTAGGCTGCATCATCAACACCTGGTGGTACGCGGTTGATCAGTAGTTCTAGGATGAACTCTTCTTCACCTGCCGGTGGCGTTTTAATTAGCTCAATAAGATCAGCCGTCTGCTGAGCATCTAATGGCGCTGGTACGATACCTAACGCGGCACGTTCTTCTACGTGTTTACGATATTCTTGTAGCACAGTATTGCCCTCTTGGTGACGTTAAAGTATTCGGTGGTGTTTACTAAACACACCATAACCCAATACTTATAGTATTCTATCTGCCGATTATAAAGCTTTTGTGCATAGATTAAAATCCATCCAGTTAGGCAACTAGTTATACCGATTATTAATAATATGAATAGTGAAAAAAGTAAAACCAAATCCCATGAATACCTATTAAGCAGCCATAAAAAAACCCAGCCTAAGCTTAATGCAGATCAGTTAAGAATATTTTTATGATCACTTGACTGATCTTTCCATGGCTTCAAAATCCGATATTAGAAATAATATCGGATTTTTTTATGTCTCTCATTCAGCACTTCGATAACATGTCTTCATTTTTAAATGATGTACATACACTAGATAAACTTAAACAGGTTCTTGACCCTGATATTCTTGAGCAAGCATTTAAACATGCAGGTGTTGCTACTGTGCGTAAAAGGCGATTACCGCTAGAAGCTGTTATGTGGTCTGTAATTGGAATGAGTTTATTCCGAAACGAAACCGTTTGGGATATCGCTAATAGACTCGACATCTCTTTACCCGGAAAAAACAAACTAGTAGCGCCAAGTGCGCTAGTTCAAGGTCGGCAAAGGTTAGGCTATGAGTCAGTCCAACATACATTTCAATTACTTGCACACAAAACCTTTTCCACCCAGTCTTTTGAACAATGGTGCGGACTTAATTTACTCGCTGTAGATGGCGTTAGTTTTCGAACTCATGATAATCAAGAAAACAGAGAAGCATTTGGCAGTGACAGTAATCAACATGGAGAAGTAAGCTACCCACAAGTACGAATGTGTAGCCTTATGGAAGTATCTAGCCATTTACTGTTAGATAGCAGCTTTGACTCCCGTCGCATAGGTGAAATGAGCTTAGCTCAACGACTATTACCAGCCGTACCAGATAATTCTCTTACCTTGTTTGACCGCGGCTATTACTCATTAGGACTGTTGTATCAATGGCAAAACCAAGGAGATAACACTCACTGGATGTTACCCGCGAGGAAGGATTTACAGTATCAAGTTGAACATAGTATAAATGACAATGATAAAATAGTGATTTTGTCCACAAGTCCTCAAGCCAGAAAGAAATTTGAGTCATTACCAGAGACCATGATGGCAAGATTAACCACCTATAAAGTGGATGGAAAAAGCTATCGTGTACTCAGCTCTCTCATTGACCCTTTACGATTTCCATATGAAGAATTAACAGAGGTTTATACTCAACGCTGGGAAATTGAGCTGGCGTTTAGAGAAATAAAGCAGGGATTGAATCATAGCAAACACACGTTACGTAGTAAGAAACCAGACATGGTACGTCAAGAGTTATGGGGGTTATTACTCGCTTACAATTTAATACGTATCATCATGCTTGATGCAACTAAAGATGAGGATATTTTGCCTACACAGCTAAGCTTTAGCCAATCTATGCGACAGGTTATCGCTTTCTTTATGTTTACGCCAATACATAGTGCAAGTAAGTTGCCTATTCATTACGATGAGTTACTGACAACACTTAGATTGTTTATTTTACCCGATAGATTACCAGATAGGCATTATCCAAGGGTGATAAGAAAGAAGCCGAATAAGTACCCCTATAAAAGAAAATGCCAGTCAGTTCTTAACTGACTGGCATTA